>PHBF01000133.1 GCA_002841905.1 Deltaproteobacteria bacterium HGW-Deltaproteobacteria-17 | reverse complement strand
CGTAGAGCGACATGCCCTGCACCATCAGGATGACCGTCAGCGCGATGGTCAGGCCGACGTAGATCTTCCACAGGATCGACGCCGTGTCCCGGATCTTCGGCGCCAGGCCCCGCGGATCGGGCCCGGGGCTCTCGTTCTTGAAGAGCTGCTTGCCGCCGGCGCCCAGGTAGGGGAGGATCGAGATGAACAGCACGATGATGCCCATGCCGCCGATCCAGTGGGTGAACGAACGCCAGAAGACCAGGCCCCGCGACTGGGACTCGATGTCGGCCAGCACGCTGGCCCCGGTGGTGGTGAAGCCGGACATGGACTCGAAGTAGGCGTCGATCGGGCTCGCGAACATGCCGCCGAACAGGTAGGGCAGGCCGCCCAGCGCCGCGGCGACCAGCCAGCCCAGCCCCACGATCGCCAGCGCCTCGCGGGAGTACATGCGCCCCTGGGCGCCCCGCCCCAGCCACCACAGGCCGCCGCCGAGGGCCTCGCACACGGCGATGGACCCGGCGAAGGCCAGGATCGCGCGCAGCTCTCCGTAGTACAGGCTCCACGCGGCCGCCGGGAGCATGCACAGCCCGAAGAACGCGAAGAGCAGGCCCAGAAAGCGGGAGAGGATGAGATAGTTCATGGCGGCGGAGGGCTCAGGAGGTCGTGAACATCCGCAGCACGTCCTGGACCACCGCGCTCCGGGCGATCATGACGACGCGGTCCCGGGGCAGGATGGAGTCCTTGCCGGTGGGGATGAACACCTTGTTCTGGCGCACGATCGCGGCCATCAGGGAGCCCCGCGGGAAGCCGGCCGTGGCCAGGAGCTGGCCCGAGATGCGGGCGCCGTCACGGACGACGAACTCCATGATCTCGGCCTGCTCCTTCTCGAGCACGCTGCGGGCCAGGCACTCCGGCGACAGGGTCATGTCCAGGATGTGGGCGCTGAAGATCGCGCGGGGGATGAGGGTGTGGTCCACGCCCAGCCGTCCCGTGAGCACCGTGAAGTCCGGCTGGCGCACGACGGCCAGGCAGTGGGCGATGCCCAGCTCCTTGCCCAGCAGGGCCGCCAGGATGTTGCGGTCGTCCTTGTCCGTGGCGGCGATGAACACCGAGGAGTTGAGCAGGCCGTCGGCCTTGAGGGACTCCATCGAGGTGGCGTCGGAGTTGATGACCTCGGTCCTGGCCAGCAGGCGGGAGGCCTCCTCGCAGCGGCCGATGTCCCGCTCCACGAGCTTGACCGAGAAGCGGTGCTTCTCGAGCTTCTGGGCGATGAACAGGCCCACCGACGAGGCGCCGGCGATGGTCACCGTGTTGGGGCGCGCCAGCTTCTTCTTGAGCAGGTCCTCGAAGGCCAGGATCTTGTGGGACTTGCCCACGAAGGTCACCAGGTCGCCCCGCCGGATCTGGTCGTCGCCCCGCGGGATGATGGTGTCGTTGCCCCGCATGATCAGGCCGATGAGCGTGTGCTCGGGGAGCTGGATCTGGGAGATGGGCTTGTCCAGCCAGGGGGACTCGTCGATCTGGAAGGAGAACGCGTGGACCAGCCCGCCGGCGAAGTCGTCGAGGGTGACCAGCCCCGGGTGCTCCAGATAGGAGACGGCCTGACGGGCGGTCAGTTCCTGCGGGCTGAGGATGCGGTCCACGTGGAAGGCCGAGGCCAGCTCCAGCGCGTCGTCGTAATACGAGTGCTGCCCGATGCGGGCGACGGTCTTCCTGGCGCCCAGCTTCTTGGCCAGGGAGGCCGCCACCAGGTTGGCCTCGTCGTGCCCGGACGTGGACACGAAGAGATCGCAGCGATCCACGCCGAGCTCGCGCAGGAGCACCGAGGAGGTGCCCGAGCCCTCCACCACGCGCACGTCCAGCGCGAAGTCGAGGTTCCTCACCTTCTCGGGGTTGATCTCGACGACGGTGACGTCATGTCCTTCTTCGGTCAGGATCCGGGCCAGATGCGTTCCGACCTGGCCTGCGCCCATGATGAATATGTTCATGCTCGCCATGGCTCCATGGTGTCAAACAGGCGGCGCCCGGGTCGTCCCCGGGTCCCGGTGAGGACCACCTGCCCGGGGGCAGCCCGCCCGCGCGGTGCCGCACGTCTAGCATAAAAACGGGAAAAATTGTACCGGAGAAAGCAGGGGGCGGAATACAAAGGTCTCGTGAACTAGCGCTCGTTCACGTTCAGTTCCGGCATGGCCTTCTTGATCTTGGCGATCTCGCCCTTGGGGAAGCCCTTGGACACGGTCAGCGAGCGCAGCTTGGTGAGCTTCATGATCGGGCCCAGCGATTTCACCTTGGTTCCGTTGATGTCCAGGGACCACAGGTTCTCGGCCTTGGCCAGGGGGGAGAGATCGGACACGGCGGTCTTGGAGATCGTGACCGACGTCAGGGCGGTGAGCTCCTTGAGCGCCTTGATGTCCTTGATCTTGGTGCCGCCCAGGTCGATGCGCTGGAGCTTCTTGCACTCGGCCAGGGCGTCGATCTTCTCCACGGGCAGGGAGTTCAGGGAGAGGTTCTCCAGCTCGGTCATGTTCTTGACGGCCTCGATGTCCTTGAGCTCGCCCTTGAGCCAGGACAGGGACAGGGACTTCATCTTCTTGGCGTTGGCCAGCAGGTTCATGTCCGCGAAGGTCGTGAACTGCAGCCACACGTCGTCGAGCTCGGTCAGTTTGGCCAGCACGGAGAAGTCGGTGGCCTTGTTCATGTACAGGTTGAGCTTCTTCAGTTTGGTCAGGTTGGCCAGGGGCGCCAGGTCCGTGACCGGGCAGGCGTACAGGTCGAAGTCCTCGAGGTTGACGAGCTTCTCGGCGAACTTGATGCTCTCGACCTCGCTCATGTAGAAGTTGATCTGCGTGAGGTTCACGGCCTCGGCCAGGGCGTCGACGTCGCTGACGTGGGTGCCGTAGAAGGTCAACTGCTTCAGGTTCTTCAGGCCCGCCAGCGGTTTGAGGCTCAGGCGCTTCTTGTTCTCCTTGTCGTCGTCCCACTTCAGGGAGGCGGCCTTGAGCTCCTCGAGCTTGGTGAGCTTGGCCAGGGGCTCCAGGGTGTCGATCTTCGTGTAGGAGATCTGCACCTTCGTGGCCCAGGGCAGGTTGGCGACGGTCTTGAAGAAGTCGTTGCCGACGCCTTCGCGGAACTGGAGCTCGAGCTTCTCGTAGTCCTTCTGCTTCTCGATCTCCTCCTTCACCTTCTTGGTGACCACGGAGAGCTTGCAGGCGCCGTAGTTGCATTCGATCTTCTCGTCCTCGGGCTTGACGTTCTCGGCCTTGACCCAGTTGGCGTCCTCGGCCGGCTTTTCGGGCTGGGCGCTGTTGGCGGGCTTCTTGACCTCCTCGGGCTTTTTGTCGTCTTTTTTCTTGTTGCACCCGATCAGGGCCAGGGAGAGGGACAGCAGCAGGATCGTGATCTTTTTCATGTGAACCTCCATTCAGGTATGGGAAGCATGATGCGCCCGGCTGAAAAATGCAAGGGTTTTGGAGAGGTTCTAGTACAAATAAAGATAACATGACGCCCACCCCTTGATCCGTCGGACATCGGTGGTTAGAGTGCCTGCGCCTGGAGGTATGCAATGAGCGAAAAAGGCCAGATCAGTATCAGCGCACAGAACATTTTTCCGATCATCAAGAAATGGCTTTACTCCGAGCGGGAGATTTTCCTGCGGGAGCTGGTCTCCAATGGCGTGGATGCCATCACAAAATTGAAAATCCTCGCCGGGGACGGCAAGGTCGAGCTCGGAGAGGAGCCGCTGCAGGTGAAGGTGACGTTCTCCACGGAGGCCAAGACCATCACCGTGGAGGACAACGGCATCGGCATGACCCTGGAGGAGGTCCGCAAGTACCTCGGTCAGATGGCCTTCTCCGGCGCCGAGGAGTTCATCGCGCAGTACCAGTCCGGCAAGGACGGCATCATCGGCCACTTCGGGCTGGGGTTCTATTCGGCGTTCATGGTGTCGCGCAAGGTCGAGGTGGAGTCGCTGTCCTGGCAGGAGGGGGCCCAGGCCGTGCGCTGGAGCTGCACCGGCGAGCCCGAGTACACCGTCGAGGAGAGCACCAAGGCCGATCGCGGCACGCGGATCGTCCTGCACGTGGCCGAGGACGGCGAGGAGTTCCTCGACAACTGGAAGCTGCGCGAGATCCTCCGCCGCTACTGCCGCTTCCTGCCCGTGCCGATCCTGATCGGCGACGAGGTCGTCAACCCGGAGCCGCCGTTGTGGGTCAGCAAGCCCGGCGACCTCAAGGACGAGGACTACATCGCCTTCTACAAGAAGATGTTCCCGGCCGACGAAGAGCCCTACTTCTGGGTGCACGTGAACGCGGACTTCCCGTTCCACCTGCAGGGCGTGCTGTTCTTCCCCCGCCTCAACCGCCAGGACGATCTGCGCACCGACCGGATGCACCTGTACTGCAACCGCGTGTTCGTGTCCTCGGAGATGAACGTGCTGCTGCCGGAGGCCTTCCAGTACATCCGCGGCTTCATCGACAGCCCGGACATCCCCCTCAACGTGTCGCGCTCGTTTTTGCAGCAGGACGCCTCGGTCCGCAAGATCGCCTCGCACCTGTCGAAGAAGATCGCGGACCGGATCGTGGAGTTGTCCACGGAGCGGCCCGAGGAATACAACAAGATGTGGAAGGAGCTGCACCCCTACGTCAAGTTCGCCTGCATGCGCGACGACAAGTTCGCCGAGCGCGTGTCGGCGGCGCTGATCTACGAGAAGAGCGACGGCACCTTCACCTCCCTCGAGGAGGTGCTCAAACAGAAATACGGGGAGGACTACGCCACCGACGCCACCGAGAAGCACATCTATTACGCGGTGCCCGGCGAGACCCTGCGCAGCCTGATCCACCTGTACGAGGAGGCCGGCCTGCCGGTGATCCTGGCCACGCCGCCCATCGACAGCCATTATTTCAACTACTACGAATCCAAGCACCACGACGCCAAGATCTCCTTCCAGCGCGTGGACGCGGCCCTGGGGCCGGAGCTGGTCGCCGACCTGCCCGAGGTGGTGGACGTCGACGGCCGCAGCGTGCATGACAGGGTGCTCGAGCGCGCCCGTGCGCTGCTGCCCGAGGTGCAGTTCGAGGCCCAGAAACTGAAGAAGAGCGAGCTGCCGCTCGTGCTGGTGATCCCGGAGCTCCAGCGGCGCTTCAAGGAGATGATCGCCCACCAGTCCCCGCGCGGCGAGAGCCCGTTCGGCGCGCACCAGTGCGTGCTCAACCTGCGTCATCCGGTCATCGAGCGGCTCGACCCGGCCCACGCCCATCCCCTCTCCGAGGAGACGGCGCGGGAGGCCCTCACCCATCTTTACGATCTGGCGCTGCTGCCCCACAAGAAGCTCGATCCCGACGCGGTGGACCGCCTGTTCGTGCAGGCCGGCAGCCTGATGGGACGCCTCTCCGGCGACGTGTGAGCACCATGACCCGAAGCCCGGGGCCCGGACCGGCCCGCCCGTCGTGACAGGCATGGAAGGAACCTCCCCGGGCCCCGGACAGGCCCGCCGGGAGCGCAGGGCCGTGGCGCTGGCGCTGTACACGGTGCTCGCCTGGAGCACGGTGGCCACCGCGTTCAAGCTCGCGTTGCGCCACGGCGATGTCTTCGAGCTGGTGTTCTTCGCCACCCTGGTGTCGGCGCTCACCCTGGCCGGGCTGGGGGCTGCCCAGGGGCGTCTGCGCGCGTGCCTGGACTTCTCGCGACGTGATCTGGTGGGGCTGCTCAACCCGGTGGCGTACTATCTGGTGCTGCTGGCGGCCTACGATCGCCTGGCGGCCCAGCAGGCGCTGGCGCTCAACTACACATGGGTCCTGGTGCTGGCCGGGCTGTCGGTCCCTTTCCTGCGCCAGCCGTTCTCGCGGAAGCTGGCCGCGGCGCTGCTGCTGGGGTACGTCGGCGTATGGATCATCGCCTCGGGCGGCCGCCTGACCACCTTCTCCGGCATCGATCCGGCCGGCGTCGCGCTGGCGCTGCTCTCCACCCTGATCTGGGCCGGCGCGTGGATCCTGAACACACGCTCGGCCGGGGATCCCCTGGCGGGCCTGACGCGGCAGTTCCTCCTCGGCGCCCTCGTCTCGGGCGTGATCTGGCTCGCCACCGGCGCCGGGTTCTCCGCGCCCGCGTTTGCCGGCGCCGCCTACCTGGGCGTGATGGAGATGGGGCTGTCGTTCTTCACGTGGCTGCTGGCCCTGCGCCTGACCCGGCAGGCCTCCCGCGTCACGGTCCTGGTGTTCCTCTCGCCGGTGCTCTCGCTTTTGTGGATCCACCTGGTCCTGGGAGAACCCGGTCGGCTCCCGACGTGGATCGGCATGGGGATGATCCTCGCCGGCGTCGCCCTGTCGCGCCGTGCCGGCCCGCCAGACGCATCTTGACTTTCCGTTCCGCCGCCCGATACTGGGGACGCCGGGGTGGAGCCGGCGTCATCCCATGCACTTTCTTGATGCCCGCACCGTCATCTTCCTGAACATCCTGACCGACGCGCTGTGCGTGGCGATCCTCTTCCTCCTCTGGCGGCAGAACCGCAGACGTTTCAAGGGGCTGGACTTCTGGATCGGCGATTTCCTCTTCCAGACCTTCGGGCTCCTGCTGATCGCGTTGCGGGAGGGAATCCCCCTGGGGGTCTCGGTGCTGGGCTCGAACCTGTTCGTCATGTCGGGCGCCGTCCTGGGCTATCTGGGACTTCGGCGCTTTCTGGACCTCCCCGTCCGGGTCGGCTTTCACAGCGGACTTCTGGCGGCGTTCCTTTGCCTGCAGGCCGTTTTCCTGTACGTCATGCCCAGCCTGGCCAACCGGAACCTCGTCTTCTCCGCCGTCCTCCTGATCGTCTGTGTCCAGAGCGCCCACCTCCTGCTGGTCGAGGTCCATGCCGGCATGCGCAGGATCACCCGCGGCACGGGCATCCTCTTCCTGGGGTTCTGCCTGTTCAGCCTGTTTCGCATCGCGATCATCCTGCTCTTCAGTGGAACGGATCAAAATTTCTTTCATTCGGACGCCGGAAACCTGATTATTATAATAACCTATCAATTATTATTAATATTACTGGCCATTGAAATGGCCCTCATGGTGAACCGTCGCCTGCTCGCCGACCTGCACGTCCAAGAGGAAAAATTCTCCCTGCTCTTCCAGGCCTCGCCCGGCGCGGTCGTGGTCACGAGCATGGCCGACGGGCGGATCCTGCAGGTCAACGACGCCTTCGGGCAGATCTCGGGCTACACCGCCGAGGAGCTCCTGGGGCGGACCACGGTGGAGCTGGGCTTGTGGGAGAAGCAGGAGGAGCGGCAGGCGATCGTGAGCCGCCTGGCCCGGCACGAGGGCATCCGCGGGGAGGAGACCCATTTCCGGAGGAAAAACGGGGAGATCCTCATCGGGCTGTTCTCGTCGGAGGTGATTTGGCTCCGGGGGGAGCCGCAGTTGATCTC
>PHBF01000132.1 GCA_002841905.1 Deltaproteobacteria bacterium HGW-Deltaproteobacteria-17 | reverse complement strand
CGACGAGGCGAACCGTGAAACGGTCATACGCAGCCGCTGCCTCACGGTTGAGGAGACCCAGGCGATAGTCGGCGACCGCGACCACATCGAGCGCATCCTCGAAGCAGCGAGCGACTGGTATCCCATTGCCTGCACGGCCGATCTGGCCATCATCCTGGAACAGTGCCGCGAGCCGCAGTGCGCCTCCTACCGTCTCAAGACCGCGAGCGAGCAGAGCCTTCTCGACATCTTCTACTTCGAGGAAAGGAACAGCGCCTTCAGCGCGTTCGCCGAAGACGTCGGGCGCTACGAGAAGATGCGAGGCGGCGAGGTCTCCGTCCTCACCGGCGAACTGATAGAGAAACACCTGGCGTTCTGACGGCGCGAGGCCTCCAGTAAAAAAACATCGCCCGGAGCATATGACCCCCTTACGTTTAACGTATTCCTCTTTATCACCGTCATTTAGAGGGACATCCATCGGATCGAGGAGGGGAAGAATGCCTTACACCTACGGCACGGACGAATGGGAACAGGCCTATCAGCAAGTGACCGCGCAGAGGCAGGCGGATGAGAGCAAGCCCTACTGGATGGGTACGCCGGAATGGCTGATGCTCTACGAGAAGATCGTGCAAGGCGACGCCGCCTATAAAGAAGCGGCCAAGACCTGGGAGGGAAGCGTCGTCATCCACATCCTGGCGAAGCCCGAGATCGGGCTGGATGAAGACCTGTATATGTACATGGACCTCTGGCACGGCGCCTGCAACTTCATGCGCCTGGTGCCGGCGGAGAAGGGCTCGGCCGGCGACTTCGTCATCACCGGCGACTACGAGCGGTGGAAGTCGGTCATGGCGGCGGAACTCGACCCGGTCAAGGGCATGATGCAGGGCAAGCTGAAGCTGAAGGGTGACCTGCCCACGATCGTCCGCGCGGTGCGGGCGGCGCAGCGCCTCGTCGAACTGGTGGGAGAGGTCCCGACCAAGTTCCCCGATGAGGTCAGCGCGGACGAACTCGCCGAGTTCAAGAGCACCGTCGGCGCCCTGCGTTCGGATTTCGGCATCTAGCCCCTCCGAATAGTCTTTTTCTTGAAGAAGGCGGCGGCCCTGGCCGCCGCCCGACAAACTAGCCCCAAGAACGCGAGACCTTTAGCAAGGGAGGCGCAGAGGTATGGCCTATGAATCGGATCTGTCATTCGTCTATTTCAATCCCACCAAGACATCCTTCGGCGTAAATACCGTCAAGAGCGTCGGCATAGAAGTGGATGAGCTGGGATGCAAGCGCGCGCTGGTCGTGACCGATCAGTGCCTGTGTGACCTCGGCATGGTGGAGGTGATCGAGAAGGCGCTCGGCGCCAAGCACGCGGGGACCTTCAACGGCTGCCTGCAGGACTCGGGCGTGCACATAGTCGATCAGGGCTATGCTTTCGCCAAGGACCTGGAAGTTGACTGCCTGGTGAGCGTCGGCGGCGGCAGCGTCATCGACACCGCCAAGGGCATGGCCATCCTCCTGAAAGAGGGCGGCCAGCTGATGGACTACGCGGGCATGCAGATGCTGCGCCGGCCCGTCACCCCCCACATCGTCATACCCACCACCTGCGGCACCGGCAGCGAGGTAACCTTCGCCATGGTGATCAAGGACTGGGAAAAGCACCAGAAACTCATCTTCGCGGACTACCACGTGCTGCCCCGCGTGGCCATGCTGGACCCGAAGATGGTCGAAGGCCTGCCGCCGATGTTGACGGCGACCACGGGCATGGACGCCTTCTGCCACGCGGTTGAGGCGATCCATTCCATGCAGGCCGAGCCGATGAGCGACGGCATGGGAATGCACGCCATCCGGCTCCTCATGAAGTACATGCCGCGCGCGGTTGAGGACGGGCACGACCTGCTGGCCCGCGGACAGCAGCAGATAGCCGCCACGATGGCGGGAGTCGCCTTCGGCAACGCCATGATCGGCCTCGTCCACGCGATGGCGCACTCCATCGGCGCGCTCGCGGGCGTGCCTCACGGCATGGCGAACAGCATCCTCCTCCCCCACTGCATGACCTACAACATGGATGTGTCGGCGGAGCAGTACGCGATGGTCGCCGAGGCCATGGGCGTGAAAGAACGTGGCATGAGCGACGAGCAGGCAGGCGAGGCTGCCGTCCAGGGCATCTTCGAGCTCACCAAGAAGATGGGTGTGCCGCAGAAGCTCTCCGAGGTCGGCGTGAAGGAAGACGTGCTGCAGGAAGCTGCGGTCCTCTCCCTCTCCGACGGTTCCATCGTCTATAATCCGAAGCCGGTCTTCGAGGCCGAGGAAGTACTGGGCGTATACAAGAACGCATTCTAGGAAAGGGCCGGCCGGTTAACCCGGCTGAGCCAACGGAAGGAGGTCTCGATGCCGGATATCCAGATGGCACCCGGCGCCGAAGATGTGGCACTCGCGACGATGATCTCGTCGATGTTGGAGCAGAACCTGGAGAGCAAGCCGGGTCGCCTGAAGGACTTCAACGCTCGCTGTGCCAACATCGCTCTCGACGTGACCGATGCCGAGGCGCAGATAACTCTGGCGTTCTCCAAGGGCACACTGACGGTGCACGGCGGGCTCGTAAACCCGGACATCGTCGTCAGCACCGACTCGACCAGCCTGCTGGAGATGGGTTCCCTGAAGATCAAGTTCGGGATGCCCTATTACTTCGATAAGCAGGGCATGGATGTTATCAAGAAGCTGCTGAAGGGCGAACTCAAGATCAAGGGCTTGCTGAAGCATCCTTTCGCTCTTACCCGCTTCACCAAGGTGATGTCGGTAGCGTAGCTTAGCGCTTTGCCGGGCCGCCGGCGTCATTGCTCCGCGGCCCGGCCAATGCGTAGAATCCGCTTGTCAACATCGCACTCGACCGTATGGAGGGTCGTTATGTTCGGAAACATGGGCAAGGTGCTCGAGTACGACTTGAGCGCCGCAGAGAAGACTGAAATACAGCTCGATCAGACCATCTATCAGCAGTACATCGGCGGAGCCGGGCTCGCCGCCAAGATCATCTACGACCGTGGGGACCTTGACGCGCAGCCGCTCGATCCCGGGGCGCTGCTCGTCTTCGCAGCCGGGCCCTGCGCCGGCATCGGCTACTCCGGCAGCAGCCGCTTCTCGGTCTGCGGCCGCTCCCCGTTGACGGGGATCTGGGGACAGGCGTCCTGCGGCGGCGACTGGGGCCCCGAGCTGAAGATGTGCGGCTATGACGCCCTGGTGCTGAAGGGCAAGGCCGCGGCGCCGTCCTACATCCTTCTCGGCGATGACTCGGCTGAGCTCGTCGACGCGTCAGACCTGGGGGGCAAGGATACCTACGAGGTCGACGATCTACTTAAGGAGAAGCACGGCAAGCAGTCCAAGGTCCTCGCTATCGGGCCGGCCGCGGAGAACGGCGTTCTCTACGGCTGCATCATGAACGATAAGGGCCACACCGCAGGCCGCACCGGCATGGGTACCGTGATGGCGTCCAAGAACATCAAGGCCATCGTGGCGCGCGGCTCCAAGAAGCTCGAGATGAAGGACCCCGAGAAGGTCAAGGAGATGCGAAAAGAGCACCACGCCAACGTGGACGATAACCTCCTCTGCTCGGCCCTGGGGCCGATGGGGACTTCCGCCAATCTCGAGTCGAAGATGTACGAGGGCGACGTGCCGTGCAAGAACTGGTCTTCCGGCTGGTTCGAGGAGGGCACGGAGCTGGGAGGCGTCTACTGGCTGGACGATCCCAGGACCGGCAGAGATACCTGCCGCGGCTGCATCGTGCGGTGCAAGCCGGTCGTGACCATCAACGAAGGCCCCTACGCCATCGGCGAGGCGCCTGGCCCCGAGTACGAGACCATCGGCACCTTCGGCACCATGCTGCTGAACTCCGATTTCAACGCCATCTGCAAGGCGAACGACATGTCCAATCGTCTCGGCTTCGATACCATCACCGGCGGCTCCAGCATCGCCTGGGCTACCGAGTGCTTTGAGGAAGGCATCTTCAAGCCCGAGGATTACGACGGCATCAAGCTCTCCTGGGGAGACATCGACGCGGTCATCGCCTTCCTGCCGAAGCTCGCTGCCGGCGAGGGCAAGCTCGCCAAGTTGCTCGCCCAAGGCTCAGTGAAAGCCGCTGCCGAGATCGGCCAGGGCACCGAAGCCTGGCTCTCCGACAGCAAGGGCCTCGAGGCCCCCATGCATGACCCGCGCTGTAACTGGGGCGACGGCATCGCCTATGCGATGTCGGTCCGCGGCGCCTGCCACGTCTCCAACATGATGATGTGGCTGGAGTGGGGCGCGGCCGAGAAACCCGAGATCGGCCTGGACAAGAACTACCAGGGCATGTCGGCCCAGTGGAAGGGCGAGGCGGCGGCAAAGACCAGCTTCCTGGGTTGCATCTACAACTCCGCTTGCTGGTGCGAGTTCAGCGGCATCCCGCTCGGCATCCAGCAATGGGCTGAGATCTTCAACGCCGTTGCCGATTACGGTTACGACATAGACTCGCTCATGAAGGCCGGCGCTCGCGTCTACCATCTGCAGCGCGCTCTCGGTTTCATCTGGGGAGCCACAGCGGCGGACGATAAGCTCGGCCAGCGCATCATGACGCCGCTCTCAGACGCCATGATGTCGAACGACTCGGTGCCGGACATGGATACCATGATGGCGGAGTTCGTGGAGTGGGCGGGCCTGCGGCCGGAGGACCACAAGCCTACCCGCGAGACGCTCGAGGCGCACGACCTCGGCTACCTCGCCGACCGGCTGGGCGTCTAACCCCGCATTGATTCGCATTGAATGGGGCGGGCTCTACGAGCCCGCCCCATTAACATGGAGGGAGGAGAGTTGCGAGTAGAGGTCAAATTCACCGGCCTGCTGGCCTACGAGCTTAGAGCTCAAGAAGCATCCTACGAGCTCGCCGCCGGCTCGCTCGTATCGGACCTGCTCGCCATTATCGGTCGCGCCTTCGCCGACCGGCTCCCTCCCAGCCTCTACGATCCCGAGACCGAGACCTTCCACCGCATGATCGCTCTCGTCCGGCGCGACCACGGTTTCCTCTCCCCGACGGAGCCGCTCGCCGACGGCGAGCGGCTCCTGATGCTCTCCCGCGCCGCCGGCGGCTAAAACCCTTGATTGGGGTCAGCCCCAAAAAATCAAGAATTCATTGCCTTTTGCCAACTATCACTCGCAGTATTGTTGTCTGAGTTATATATGTTAATATACTTAGGCTATGGCACGACCAGTTCGCATTAAATATGAAGGGGCCCTCTACCACGTTCTATCTCGGGGAAATCGAGGGGACTTCATCTTTCCTGAGAACCACGAGAAAGATCGTTTCCTCTCCTATATGGAGGAGGGCTGCAGGCGCTACCGTGTGATCTGCTACGCATATTGCGTCATGGGCAATCACTTCCACCTATTGCTCCGCACGCTCCAGCCCAACCTATCGGAATTCATGCACTTCCTCTGCTCCTCCTATGCGTCTTTCCTGCGGCGCGAGGGTTGGATCGGCCATATCTTCGCGGGACGGTTTCAGTCGATATGTGTCGAGGACACCCAATACCGGCTCGCGCTTACCAGGTACATCCACCTAAATCCAATGCGAGCCAGTATGGTCAAGAACCCAAGGGAATACCCGTGGTCAAGCCTGCGCTTCTACACTGAGCGGGGCGCGTGCCCGCCCTGGTTGAACGTTTCTTGGCTGGAAGAAGAATACGGACTGGACCCGGAGGCCGCAAGGCAGCGTTATGCGGAGATGATGTCCTCTCCCGAGGGCGGCTCACCTATCCTCGGAGACGCGCTCGCCCACGCCATACTCGGAAGCGCGACATTCGTTCAGAAACTTGCCAGGCAGTTAGCTGAAGATGACGTGAGGTGGACCAACCATATCGGCAAGAGCGTCCTGACCAAGTCCGTTGACCTTGATGAGCTCGCGGAAACCGTTTGCAGATACTATGGCATCTCCGCATTGAATGATGAGAGCGAACCTAATAAGAAGCTCCGGCGCGCCAAACAGACTTTCATTTACTTGGCGAGAGAGACAACCCCCCGCACGGGTCGGCAGATCATGGACCTAATCGATAGCGATCGCTCCTCCGCCACGACCTCCTATCACTACCGGCAAGCGCTGCGAGCCTTGCAGCAAGACAGCGCTGATGCAAGCAAATGGAGAGACGAGCTGCAGCAGATCATCGATTCACTGAGATGAGCAGGTGATCCGCCTGCGCTCCCCCCGCGCGCTTGCATATTCCTTGATTTCTTGGGGCTGACCCCAATCAAGGATTTCGGGCGGTTAACGCAGCCTCGAGTAGAGCTTCGGCAGCTCTTCCGGGAGCGACGCGATGTCCTCTAACACCATGTACCCCGACGGCTTGCAGATCCGCCGCAGGTAATCGTTCCCGGCCAGGTCGATCGTGAGGCAGAATGGCCGAATGTTCCGCGACTCCGCCTCGCGCATCGCGGCCCGCGTGTCCTGGAGTCCGTATTCACGACTACGGCGATCATCGCCGTAGTCGTGGTCTTGGGGATAGCCGTCGCTGATGATGATAAGCAGCTTCTCCCTCGCCCCTTGCCTCTCCAGGATATTGGTCGAGTGGCGGATCGCCGGGCCCATCCGCGTGCTCTTCTTGGGAGATATCGCGGCGATGCGCGACTTCACCCGCGCGTTCATACCCTCCCTGAAATACTTGATGGGATAATACTCGACGTTGTGCCTCCCGTAGCCGGAAAAACCATAGACGCCGTATGCGTCTCCCAACTGCTCGAGCGCCTCCGCCAGCACAACCAGTCCCTCGCGCGCGACGTCGATAACCTTCTTCTGGCTGGGACCCCCGCCATTCGCCAGGGACGAACTCCCGCCCGGGCGGACCTTCGCGTCCGTCGAGGCACTCATGTCGAGCAACATGAGTGCCGAGATGTCACGGTTGCGCACCCGCCGCTCCATGTACAGCTTGTCACTCGGCTGCAGCCCCGCCTTCCGGTCGGCGAGCGCGTTCACTGCCTCCCAGATATCTACTTCGTCCCCAGCCTCCAGTTTCTTTCTCCACGCGACCGTCTCGGACCGCATCATGCGAAACTGCCTGCGAACGTGCTCGATCAGCTCGCGCCGCTCCGCGATGATGTTATCGACGACCTCGGCATCACCCTCGCCATGCTCGACCTCGAAAAGGCTGACCCAGTCCCGCAAGTAGCGCCCTTCCAGATAATGCCATTCCTGGTAGTGGAACGCCTCCTTGCCCTGTGGCTCATCGGGGTGCTCGCCCAGGCGAGCGCCCCGTTCGCCCGTCCCGTCAGCCGTGTCGTCCTCATCATCATCCTTGCGGACGATTATCTGCGGCACGTTCTCATCCGTCAGGAAGCTCCCGTCGAGTTCCGCAGTCGAGGTCGAGACCTCCATCTCCTCCAGGTCGGCCAGCTCGGCCAGCAACT
>PHBF01000131.1 GCA_002841905.1 Deltaproteobacteria bacterium HGW-Deltaproteobacteria-17 | reverse complement strand
TGTTAAGGCGCACGCCGTCGTCGAGGTCGGGCTCCCAGCCGATGGGCTGTTCGGAGAGCGGCTTCCAGCGCACGAAGATGTCGTACGGGGCCTCGCCTTCCAGGATCAGTTCCAGGCGTTTCTTCAGGTTCTCGGCGGCGGCGAGTTTCTCCATGGCGCCGTCGACCCCGGCTGCGTGCTCGGCCTTCTGGCGCACGATCCAGTCGCCCAGGTAGGTGTAGATCAGGGCTTCGAGCGTCTTGCGATCGAAGCGGTGGTAGTGCACCAGCGCGGAGAAACCGTCGCGCAGGCCGTCCCAGATCTGCCAGATGAACGGGCGGTTCTGGAACAACTTGCAGTGCTGGGCGAAAAACTTCTCCCGCAGCCAGGCCGAGAGCGTCCAGCCGGGACAGTCCACCGACGCGAGCAGCCGGGACATCAGCTCCGGGCGCCAGGCATCCCCGTATGCGTCGGCCAGCAGGTTCAGCAGGCGTTCGTCGGCGGCCTGCTCACCGCGCACCGGCGTGATGCAGACGATGCCGTCGTCGTCCTGATGGGAGAGCAGGGATTCACACCGCTGTACCCAGGCACGCTGCTCGGGGGCCAGCGCCATCTCCACATCGAGCTCGGCGGGCCAGCGGTAACCCAGCAGGCGAGCCACTGCCACCTGCAGCACGGTGTCGTCCTGACGCAGGGCTCCGTGGGCGGTCGTCTTCGTGGGCTCGTCCCAGATCACCGAGCCGCAGGGATGGCCGTGGAAGATCCACTGGGTGGGATCGTCGGAGAACGGTTGCGGCAGGCCGTGAGGGTACTGCTCCTGCGCGACCTGCGTCCAGCGCGCCAGGTCGAAGGGGACCTTCACGAGGGTGGCGTTGGTGACCTTGAGGCTCTGGTCGATCTGGCGAACAGCTTCGTTGTACTCCGGGGAGGAACAGAAGCACCAGATCGCGGGAAGATGGGCGGGGTCGTGGGGTAATAGTGTCGCTGCATTTTTTCCGAATAATTCACCGGAATATAGAGTGAGAGGCAACTTGTTCATCTGAGTTACCCGGATTCCAAGGTTGCCCCATGCAGTTCTTCCTTTTATAAACGAACCTGGAAAAGAAGAAATTATCTCTCCATTTTCTCCCCATCTAATACACTCGTCTCTTCCAGAATAAAATGAAGTTTCTTGAGAATTCTGAATGTAGAAGTTCCATGGGACGCCATGAACTTCAGTTTCCCAGAACTTGATTACAAATCTCTCCAAATCTCCTGTGGTTAATCCCTCATGGCTGTAACCGAATTTTTCAAGAAGTTCACCGCTTTCACCTTCCTCCAACGCCACTCGCGCGTCCGGGTTTCCCATCTGTTTCGCTTGCGAGACGACCTTGATCTCGGTGGTGCGCAGGGCCACGTCCTTGTCGGCAGCACAGCGCAGATCGGCGACGTCGAGCCCGGTGATGAGGCCGTTGGTGGGTGATCGGTCGGGTTCGGCGGACGCGAACAGGGAATCCGCTTCGTCTGTGGGGAGCGCACCACCCGCGCTGATGGTCAGCAGGACGGCCTTGACCACCTCGCCGCTGATGGCTTCGAAGGCGCCCGGCCCCAAGCGGGCGATCAGCCGCCAGGTGTCGCGGGTAAGCAGCTTCTCGCGATACTTCCGGTAGGAGCCCAGGAAGAGCCAGCTCTGCGGCAACACCACGGACACCACACCCGCGCTGTCCTGGCACAACTCCAAGCAGCGCTGTAAGAACACCGTGGCCAGGTCGGTCTTCGCTTCGGGGTAGTGCTGCTCGCAGAATGTGCGCAGTGCTTCGTCTTGCTTGTTCCGCCCAAGGTACGGCACGTTGGTGATCACCCAGTGGTAGCGCCCTGCGAGCAGGCGGGCCGCGTCGGACAGCCCTCGGGCGGTCACCACGGCCTCGTGGCGCTCGTCGGGCTCCTCCCGCGAGAGCGCCTGATCCAGAAGACCGGCCAGCTCGTCCCAGGAGACGAGTGCGGCGGCCTGGGTGCGCGCGGGGTCGATGAGGCTACCCAACGTGGGCGCCTGGGCGAAGACCTCGTGCATCCAGTCCAGCGCGATGCGCAGGTTGTGGCGACCCAGCGCCAGGGCCTTCCACTCTTCCTTGGCTGCACCCACGGAGAGCCCCGAGCAGGCGACTCGCAATGCCGGCAGCGGCCGGTAGCCACCGGATCCCGGCTGGGTCCACGCCGCGAGCGCCAGGGCGAACGCGGCCAGCTCCACGCAGCGGCGATCCAGCTCCAGCCCGTGCAGGTTCTCGGCGAGCACGGCATCCACGGCCTGCCGCACGGTGAGACTCTCGGCGTGCCTGCGCATCGGCACCAGCATGTGCAGCGCGGCCACGAGGAAGTGTCCCGACCCGCAGCACGGATCGAGCACCTTCAGTTCGGCCAGGCGTTTGGGCCAGGCGTCGAAGCGTCCGGCCGCCGGTCGCCAGGCGCCGGCGTCGTCTCGCACGAAGCGTAGATAGGTCAGCGGAACACCCGGGATGGCCGCCTTGGCACGCAGCTGGTCCTCACTGGTGGCGGTCCGCAGGTCTTCGTCGGTGAGGCGTTGCAGCGCCCACCAGGCGCCCAGGGCGTTGTCGAGCAGGAACGCAACCATGTACGGCTCGGTGAACAGTTGGGTGACCGCCGGCAGCTCGCGGGCGCCGATCTTCACATGGGACGCATTGACCTCGTCCTTCTTGCGGGCCTGCCAGTACTGGTACACCCAGCCCAGCGCGTCTGAGGCCAGGAAGACCTCGCCGGGAAGCGATATGACCAGCCGCTCCAGAGGACCCTGGTGCTCGCGGGGCAACGTCAGGGAGAAGACCGGGGAGTCCGGACGGAAGATCTGCGGCAACATGCGGGCGGCCAGACGGGAGGCCAACTCCCAGCCATCCTGGGCGCCGGTCTCGGAGGCCAGCTCGTCGCATTCAGCCAGCGTCACGGGCACCGGAGCCGCGCCCGTGGTCATCACCAGCAGCTCGTTCTCGGCGAGGAACCGGGCGAACAGCATGCGGTGCCAGTGTTCGTAGGCGACCTCCTCCACGAGCAGGTCGATGGACTGTACGTCGGTGGCCGACTCCAGGCGATCCCCGAGTCCACGACCGTGGGCCCGCAGCCGACGCCGAAGTTCCTTCTCAGATTCGGTGAGATAGGCAGGCGCGCCCGGTTCGGCGACCCCCAGATGGGACAGCGATGCCCGAGCGGCAGTCTCCGCGATAGCGCGGGCGTCCTGAATCACCTTCTCCAGCTGGCCGCGCAGGCTCTTTTGCAGGGGTCTTGCCGTCATCGTCATGGTCGTCTCCCGTCCTGGATCACTTCAGCATCACCGGGTGGCCCTTTTCAAGGACTTCTTGGACCTGGATCCTCGTCGCGTTCAGCCAGGCGTCGAGCTCGGCGGCGCTGCGGATCGACTTGCGGTTCAGGGTGACGACCTGCACCTCCGGTTCGCATAGCTTCGCTGCCGCCATGCGCACGGCGTCACACCGCCCGGCCAGAGCGGCGACCTGCGCGGAGAAGGTCGAAAGCGGCAGGCGGTCCAGGGTGGCCAGCACGCGGGCGGAATCACCGACCTCAGGGGGCGCGAGCCGATCCTCGGAGAGGGAATGGGCCTCCCTAAGCTCGTCCTGCTGCGCCTCGGTCAACTGTCGCCAGTTGGGATCGTCGGCCAGTTGGGCCTGGACCCGATCGAATTCTTCCTGGTACTTCGCGAACAACTCGTTGAGCGCCGTGCGGAGCACCTGGGTCAGTTGCAACAGCAGGGCGGCGACCGGATCGGGTTCGTCCAGCAGCGCGCGACGGGCCTCTATGCCCTGCATCGACTCGGTGATGCCGACCGTCTGTGGCAGGGTCTTGGCGTGCTGCTGCAGGCGCCGTAGTTGCTCCCACCCGGGCAGCTTCTGCCCGATTTTGCCTGCCAGCGCCTGTTGCGTGTCGATCCAGGCGACGAGCTCGTCATGGGCTGCGGCCAGCTCCACCAGCTGCTCGTTGCCCGCGAGCCGGTCGAGCCGATCCACCAGGGAGGTGTCGGGTCGCCTGGGACGGGGCGGCTCCCCACCAGCCGCCTCGGCGAGGGCTCGCAGGGCTGCCATGAACGGCCCTACGGCGGCGCTCTCCTCGTCCTTCTTGTACGGGATCTCCAGTTTGCCGAAGAGGCCCCGCACCTGGAACCTCTGCTGGAGGGTCACCGTGATCGACTCGGTCTTGAAGGTCGTCTTGCCGATGGCCTTGCGTTCGAGGTGGGCCACATCGGTGATGGGGTGACGGCTCTCGCTCTCGGCACGGATCGAGCCGGGTACGAGCAGCACCATCAGCGCACCGTCGATGGCGTCCCTGGACCAGCCCATGGGTGGTGCCTGGAAGTGTCTCGCGATCTCGGAGCCACGGCGCGGCTGGGCCAGATACTCCCGGATCGCCTTGCACACCGGATGGCTCGCCGGCTCGCCTTCATGACCGAGCACGCGCAGCGCGTCCCCGACACCCTTCTGCGCCTTCTCCAGCACCTTGGGCCAGCCGGCATGATCGGCCACGGTGAATTTATGATAAAGGCGGTCCAGCGCGCTCTTCGCGGCTTCCTGGATCGTCTCCATGGGGGAACCCGCCGTGACCTCTTCCCCGCCGCCCTTGAACACCCGGACGCCCGAGATGGCCTCCTGGATCAGTTCCTTGAGGCGCGCCTCGCTGATGCTGCTGCGCGTCTCCATGGCGGCGCGGGCTTCCTGCGTCTCCTCGCCGGTGGTCGTGTGCCGGCGGTCCAGCACGGTGCGCGCGGCCTTCCAGTGGATGATGGACTGCCGCAGCTCGTCGGCGGAGCGCTTGGGGATGAAGGCGAACACCGTCGGTGAATGGGGTCCTGCCTGCTGGGCTTCGCTGCGCACGCGGTTCTCGTCGGCGTTCCAGCCGTGCCGCACCCACAGGATGAGCCGCGAGTCGGCGTCCGAGGGCAGCTCGGAGTCGAAGTGCAGCACCAGCTCGCGCTTCTCCTTGGATTGGCCCTGCAGGAGGTTGAGCTTGTTCACGATGGAGGAGAACGCCTCCTTGAGCTGGTCGTCCCGCAGGCTCTCGATCCGGTGGGCTGCGTTCTGCAGGACGCCGCATTCGGAGAGGAACTCGTCGTTCCAGGCCACGAACTCCTGCGTCTGGATGACGTACTCGTCCTTGATGCGCATGACCAGCTCGCAGGCGGGCAGCAGGGCGTCGAGCCGGGTGCGCAGTCCGGAGGAGCCGGCCGTCAGATCCTCGACGAGCAGGTCCGCCAGGACATCAGCGGTCGCGCGCAGTCCCAGCTCCTGGTGACTGCCGTTCAGTTTGTTGATCAGGAAGATCAGCCCGCAGGCCCGGGCCATCAGGCGCTGGTCCTCGCTGCCCTGGTTCCAGGTCATGGTGATCTCATGCACGCGGCGAGGCAGGATCTTGGACTGCAGCAGCTTGTCGGCCGAATCGAAGAAGAGCACGTCGGCGGGGATGACGGTGCCCAGAGGCTGCTCCACGTTGGCGCCGACGACCTTGTGCACCATGCTCAACTGGTTTCTCAACTGGCTGTCGGTGCCGCTGCGATCCAGCGCCCGCAGCGCGTGCTCCCAGAAGCGGCGCCGCACGGGCAGGATCGGGTAGTCCTGGGGAAACAGTTTCACGTCGTCCTGCCGGTGCCGCAGCGTCGAGTTGGCCAGGTGCCGGGAGATCTCGCCCAGGTTGGCCTGCATGACCTTCTCGATGGACTCCACGGCCTCGGGCTTCTTCGCCAGGATGACCTTGCGGATGACCGAATCGACGTCGGCGTCGGACAACTCCACGCGCACCGTGAAGCGGCCCTGCAGGCGTGCCAGGTTGGCAGTGCCCGTGACGGCCGTCTGACCGGTGCCCACGAACAACACCCGGCCGCCGAGGTTCTTGGACACGGACTCGACGAGCTCCTGGACGTCCAGGGATCGCTCCGAGCTGTCTCCGATGTACTGCTGCACCTCGTCGATGGCGATCAGCGTCAGCGGCAGGTGTTTTCCCTTGCCGCCGTTGGCGCGCAGGAGCACCTCCCGGATGGTCGAGAGCAGCTCCTCGCTGGAGAGGTCGACCTTCGGGGGAAACTGGTTGCGCAGGGCGCCGCCGCATTCGGCTAGGCTGTTGAAACGATTGGGCATGACGGCCATCAGCGCCTCACGAAGCCCGACGGCCACGTAAAGGTTCTTCAACTCTCCCTGCCAGTCGTGATCGTGCTTCTCCACGTGGGCGCGCACGGCGTCGAGCAGGCCCTCGTGCTCCAGCCACAGCACGAAGCGGGCGACCGCGTAGTTCTCGGGGAGCCCGGCGGACTTGAACAGGATCTGCAACAGCGCCAGGCGCACCGACTGCTTCGAGCCGGCCGAGAGCGTGCCCGAGGCGGCGAACAGGCCGCCGACCTTCTTGGCCTGGGCGTCGAGCTCATGGAGGAGGTCCTTGATGCCCTGAGGAAGGTGGGCGATGCCCCGGGGAACGGCGCCGTCCTCGAAGGGCGTGTTCAGCCACAGCGCGCGCAGCATCTTGACCAGGTGGGACTTGCCCGAGCCGTAGAAGCCCGAGACCCACACGGCCGGCTGCTGAGCATGGTTCAGGTTCTTCAGGAACGTGTCGAGGATGTGCTCCAGGCCCTTCTCGTACTGGCCGTCGCACACGAACGTCTCCAGCTCGTAGCGCAGCACCGACAGGGCCAGCTGGGTCCGCTCGTCGTTGAGGCTGGCCACGCCCTGGTTGACCAGTTTGCGGGAGAGCGGATCGGTCTGGTACAGGTCACGGTTCTTCATCGGTCTTTCCCTTCCTCAGAGATCCTGGTTCGCGGTGAGGGTGACGGCCAGATAGTTCCAGCCGTCGTAGCCGTCGAGCAGGCGGTAGTTGTTGTTGTCGCAGGTGCCCGGAAACAGCACGAGCAGGCGGCCGCTCACCTGCGGCGCCAACTGCTCCACCAGGTCGCGGACCTTCAGGAAGCCGAACAGGGAACCGACGCCCGAGAGCGCCACCACCGTGTTCGGGTCGGCCTTCTGCTGCGCGAGGACGATCGAGAAGCGCTCCACCAGGTGATCCATGTAGGACGGGAGCAGCGTGGCGAGCAGCTCCGGCTCCTCGAAGTAGGACTGCGCGTACTTCTCGGCGGCCAGCCAGTTCGCGAACGTGTCCGTCAGGTCGAACAGACACCAGGAATGATGCGCCTCCCGGGTGGCCAGCGCGAACTCGGGGATCTTCAGGCGAAGGCGAAGCTCGTCGGCCTCCTCGTAGACCGCGAAGATGACCCGCTGGGCCGGCGCGGCGAGTATACCCAGGAATATCTGTATTACCGGACCGCCCAGCCGGGCCCGCGCCCCACGGTGGTGGTCTTCCCGCCTTTCAGCGGCACCAAGACCATAGACGCGTGGACCGCCATACAGTTCGCCAAGCGCGGCTACAACGCCGGCTACCAGAAGATGGCGGCCGAGGTTTATCCCGGCGCCTTC
>PHBF01000130.1 GCA_002841905.1 Deltaproteobacteria bacterium HGW-Deltaproteobacteria-17 | reverse complement strand
AGTGCCTTCATTGCAGAGGTCTGCGTCGGTGCCGTCGCAGGCGAGACCGAGGGTGGGCTCGGCGGAGCCGTCTGCGGTGGCGGGGTTGCAGTCGTTGTCTACGCCGTCGCAGAGGTCGGGGGCGCCGGGGTGGATCGCGCCGTCGACATCGTTGCAGTCGGTGTGATCGGTCACATGGTTGGCCGGGGGGGAACAGGCGGCCACGGGCGCTGCCGAAGCGTCGCCGTAGTTGTCGCCGTCGAGATCCGGGTAGTAGTTGGTCTTCACGCCTTCATCGGTCTGGGCATCGCAGTCGTTGTTCAGGCCGTCGCAGGTGGCCTCGACGGACTCGAAGGCGGCGTTCCATGCCAGGTAGGCCGCGTCGTCACACTCGAGCCAGCCCGCGACGCCGCCGCAGGTCTGCCGGGCGCCGGCGCAGACGCCGTCCTGCTTCAGGCACAGGGGGCGCGTGAGGCCGTCGTCGATGATGGCGTTGCAGTCGTTGTCGAGACCGTCGCAGAGCTCGGCTGCGCCGGGGTGGATCGCGCCGTCGGCGTCGTTGCAGTCGGTATGGTCGAGGAGGAGCCCGCCGGGGTTGGCGCAGTTCATCACCGGCGCGGCCAGGGCGTCACCGTAGTTGTCGCCGTCGAGATCGGGGTACCAGGCCAGTTCGGTGAGATCCTCATCGACGATGCTGTCGCAGTCGTTGTCGAGGCCGTCGCAGAGCTCGGCGGCCCCGGGGAAGACGTCGTCTCGGGTGTCGTCGCAGTCCAGGTTGTTGGAGACATGTCCCAGGGGGGCGGAGCAGGCGGGAACGGGAGCGGCCAGGGCGTCTCCGAAACCGTCGTCGTCAGTGTCGGGGTAGTAGTTCGTGGTGACGCCGTTGTCGATCACGTTGTCGCAGTCGTTGTCGAGGCCGTCGCAGAGCTCGACCTCGGGCGGGACGTCTCCGGAGCACTCGGTGCCCGAACCGTCGGCGGTGCAGACGGTGGAGCCGAAGGCGCATTCGCCGACGTCGGTGGAGCCGCACTGCACGCCGAGGGCAAAGTCTTCGTCGACGGCGGTGTTGCAATTGTCGTCAAGCCCGTTGCACCTCTCGGCGGCGCCGGGGTGGATCGCGTCGTCGCCGTCGTCGCAGTCGGTGTGGTCGGTGACGTGGTTGGTCGGGGGGGAACAGGCGGCCACCGGTGCCGCCGAAGCATCACCATAATTGTCGCCGTCGAGGTCGGGGTAGTAGTTCGTGGTGACGCCGTTGTCGATGCCGCCGACGCAGTCGTTGTCGAGGCCGTCGCAGAGCTCGGGAACGGGCTCGGTGTTGCCCAGGCATTCGGTGCCCGAGCCGTCGGCGGTGCAGACGGTGGTGCCGTAGGCGCACTCGCCGACATCGGAGGAGCCGCACTGCACGCCGAGGGCAAAGTCCTCGTCGGCGAGGGTGTCACAGTCATTGTCGAGGCTGTCGCAGAGCTCGGCGGCGCCGGGATGGATCGCGTCGTCGCCGTCGTCGCAGTCGGTATGGTCGGCGACATGGCCGGCTGGTGCGGAGCACGCGGTGACGGGTTCGGCCGCGGCGTCACCGTAGGTGTCGCCGTCGAGGTCGGGGTAGTAGTTCGTGGTGACGCCGTTGTCGATGACGGAGTCACAGTCGTTGTCGAGGCCGTCGCAGGTCTCGTCTTCGGGGTCGATGTTGCCCAGGCACTCGGTGCCGAGGCCGTCGGCGGAGCAGACGGTCAGGCCGTATTCGCACGGCCCGACGTCGGTGGCGCCGCACTGCACCCCCAGGGCAAAGCCTTCGTCGGCGGTGGTGTCGCAGTTGTCGTCGATTCCGTTGCACCGCTCGGCGGCGCCGGGATGGATCGCGTCGTCGCCGTCGTCGCAGTCGGTGTGATCGGCGACGTGGCTGGCCGGTGCGGTGCATGCGGGCACGGGTTCGGCCGTGGCGTCGCCATAGGT
Organism: Deltaproteobacteria bacterium HGW-Deltaproteobacteria-17; assembly: GCA_002841905.1. Classification (GTDB taxonomy): domain Bacteria; phylum Myxococcota_A; class Polyangia; order HGW-17; family HGW-17; genus HGW-17. The sequence continues at coordinate 5,626 of PHBF01000130.1, read as the reverse complement.
GTCGCCGTCGAGGTCGGGGTAGAAGTCGGAGGTGACGCCGTTGTCGATGACGGAGTCACAGTCGTTGTCGAGGCCGTCGCAGGTGACCTCGGTGGCTTCGTACCCCGGGATGGTTGCGTAGTCAGGTTCGTGCCAGCCCCAGGCACCGTCAGCGTCCTGGGCGCAGATCTTCTGGGCGCCTTCGCAGATGCCAGCCTGCACATCCGCAGGTGGTGCCTGACCGTCACACATCTGATCGGCCTTGGTGGGGTATTGGCTGTCAGGCTCCCAGCAGCCGGTCCATCCGAAAAGGGCCATACCGCTGATGATGATCATGATATGGACAGAATTGATCTTGTGTGAGCCGGCCATGGAACCCTCCTCAGTACCTCACTGTAGCGGACATCCCGCGATTGTCTAAATGAATGTGGGCCGCCATGGGCAAATAATGATATAAAGGGGGCTCCTAGAAGTCGAAATACAGGAATTCCTTGGGGGTGGTGGAATTCATGAACAGGAACGAGAGCAGGAGCATTCCTGCGATGATCCAGACGTTGGCCCTGGAGAATCGGAGACGCTCTGTGAGGGTGCGGGAGTTGGGGAGGAAGAGGACCGCCAGCAGGGCGATGCAGAGGATGTGGAGGTAGAGAACGCGATCGAAGATGTGAACATGGTAGAACATCTCCCAAGAATAGGCCTTGGAGAACCCGAACATGGCCTTGAAGAGACGCAGCGCCGAGGAGAAGGAGGTGGCGCGGAAGAGCACCCAGGCCAGATGAGCGAAGAGGAACGTGATGAACCATGCCGGCAGGAAGGGAAGCCTGTGTCCTGCCCGGGAAAAGATCCGGTGCACCACCGTGGCCGCGCCGTGGCACACCCCCCAGAGGACGAACGTCCAGCCTGCGCCGTGCCAAAGTCCGCCGAGCACGAACGTGATCATGAGGTTGCGCAGGGTCATCACGTGTCCGGCCTTGGAGCCGCCCAGCGGGATGTAGAGGTAGGTCATCAGCCAGCGGGAGAGGGTGATGTGCCACCTGCGCCAGAACTCCTGGATGTTGCGGGACTTGTAGGGAGACAGGAAGTTCTGCGGCAGCTCGATGTTGAACATGCGCGCCGCTCCCAGGCCCATGTCGGTGTAGCCGGAGAAGTCGAAGTACAACTGGAGGGTGAAGGCCAGGGTGGTGATCCAGGCTTCGAACATGGAGATCGGAGCGGTGGAGTCGAAGCCCAGGCCCACGAAGAGGGACAGGCTGTCGGCGATGACGACCTTCTTGAACAGCCCGATGGCGAAGAGATACAGGCCGAAGGACATGTGGTCCCAGGACAACGTGCGGCGGCTCTCATCCTCGAACTGGGGGATGACCTCGGCATGATGGACGATCGGTCCGGCGATCAACTGGGGGAAGAAGGTGACGAACAGCAGGTAGTTGACCGGTTCGGTCTCCCGCGTGGTGCCCCGGAAGGAGTCGACCAGGTAGGCGATCTGCTGGAAGGTGAAGAACGAAATGGCCAGCGGAAGCACGATTTCCATGAGATCGAAGCGCGTCGACAACGCCCACTCGAGGTTCCTGACGAGGAAATGGGTGTACTTGAAGAATCCCAGCACCGCCAGGTTCAGGACGATGCCCGCGAACAGTTCCCTTTTCCGACGGGCGTCGTCGCGGCCGGACGCCGGCATCAGCCGGACCCCCAGATGGAAGTTCACCAGGCAGGAGATCAGGATCAACGGCACGTAGTGCCAGTTCCAGTACCCGTAAAAGAACAGCGAGACAGCAACGAGCCACAGTTTCGCCACCGCGAAGGAGGCCTTCCTTGCGATCATGAAATAGCCGATCAGCGAGATCGGGAGAAACATGAAGATGAAGGGAAAGGAACTGAAGATCATGGGATGTGGGCGGGTGTCGGTCGGAAAATCAGTTGGCCGGATGACTCGGGTTGGTCGGTTCGTCCTCGAGGCTGGTTCCGAGGAGGACGCCGGAGGCTTCAAACTTGAGATCCTCGAAGTTCAGGCTGGCCGTGTCCATGTCTCCGGCGTGGAAGCCGTCCTCGATCGGAGAGTTCACGGGGACGGGACTGCCGACGCCGGTGCTGGAGGTCCGCTGTCCCTGCCAGGTGATCGTGGAGTCACGTCTGCGCCCTCCGCGGGCGCCGGAGACGACGGAGTCTTCGGACAGCAGGGGGGCGAGCATGTCGGCGTAGACGTCCACGATCCTACGTCGGGACTGCGCCGCGGTGTACTCCTCCCGGACGGTCTCGTAGGCCAGTTCGGCCATGTCCTGTGCCTTCTCCGGGTTGTTCAGTTGGTACATCAGTGCCTTGGACAGATCGATGGCGTTGTCGGGCTGGTAGAGACGGGCCAGCTCCCCTTCGCTGGTGACCTCGGTCACATAGGGGAGCCGGGGGGCGACCACCGCGGTCCTGCAGGCCATGTATTCCAGCAGGTTCAGGCAGTCCTCCCGGGGCAGGGCTCCCAGTCCCGGGCCGCGGGGGCCCACCAGGGCGACGCGGCCCCGGCTGATCAGCAGGGGCAGGTCCTCCTCCTCCTGCACGCCGAAGAACTTCACGTTTTCGGAGAGGCCCACCCTGGCGATCAGCCCGACCATGTCGTTGGCGAAGGCGGTGGTGATCGGGCCCACCAGGCCGATGGTCAACTGCGGCCGGGTCTCCTTGAGGCGGGCCAGGCCATCGAACACGATCTGGGTCGAGGTCATGTCATTGAAGTTGTCGACCCAGATGACGTCCAGCTCGGACAGGCCGGCGGTGTGCTCGTAGTCGAACAGATTCACGTCGATGCCTGCAGGGATGTGCCGGACCTTGGGGGCCAGCACGGGGTCGGCGGCCAGCAGTCCCACCTGGTGAAGCGACGGCACCAGGATCAGGTCCGCCATCTCCATCGACATGCGGTCCAGATGCATGAACGTCTTGACGAGCTCGTCCGGGCTGTCCAGAGGAAGGGTCAGGGACGGCTCGTAAATGAACTTTGCATCCAACACCTGCAGGTTCTGCGCGAGGGTGTGCCCTTCCCACGGGGAGCGGAAATGGATGATATCGTATTCATCGCCGTCGAGCTGGCGGGAAATCGCGCGCTGGAAGCTCTCGACCTTCTGCATGTAGGTGCCGCCCACGGGGACGCGCAGCAGCCGGTGCTTCCTGAACTTCTCGATGTAGCCGAGCTCGCTCTCCCGGATGGTGAGGATGTCGGCCTCGAAGCGCGGCGACAGGGCGGAGATGAGGTTGCCCAGCAACCGCCCCTGCCGGGACGGGCTCGGATAGGAACTGAAGGAAAGGATTAAAATGTGACCAAGTCGCATGAAATTCATTGTACCCACAATGTCTTCGTGATAAAACTCCAAAGTTATCTCGTGCAGGAATTTTTTTTATATATTCTTGCTCGTTTTCCCTGCGAATCAATGTGAGGCGGCGCCCGGCGGGCGTCTGTTCGTTCCGGCTGCGCAGCTGTTCTGTGCGAAAGGAGAATCAACGTGGAAAAGTTAGCTGAATACTTTTTGGAACATCTTGTTCTCGACATGGACGGGGCTCTCGATCTCGACGAGCTTCGTGAGATGGTTGCCGATACGCCTGACGGCGAAGAACTGCTGAAGCATCTGGAGACCGAGGACGACCTCGAGGAGTTCATCATCACGCTGGTCGACGGCCTCAAGGATCGTCTCGCCGAAGGTATCCGCAAGGACACGATTCTCGAGGAGCTCGACGCCATCCTCGAGTCCTGATCCTTCGCTCCGCGCGTCCCCATGTCCTCTCCTCTCACATCGCAATTCGAAGAAATCCGCCACGCCTGGGGGCGATCGTTCGATCCGGCACGCCTTGTGGTCCCCGGGGCGGTCTGTACGGGGACGCTCGTGGCGGTGGCCCTCCTGGGGGCGATCGCCCGCCATCTGGATCCCTTCCTGACGCCATTTGTGTGGCTGGCCGGGCTGCACGTATTTCTATGGATGCTTTTGTGGTGCGTGCGCTGGTCGTCAAATGGCGCGCACGCGAAAGGCAAAAAGAAAAGGGGCAGCCGTGTCAAGGGTGACGATCCGGTCCTCCTGGCGGCCTCGCGCATGCTCACCCGCTCGTTCCTGCTGTCGATGCTGGCGTTGTTGGCCCTGGCCACCGGCGGACTGTTCCCGCTGGCGCGGAACTCCGTGTGGATCGTCGTGCTCGCCCCGATCCAGTGGTTCGGCGCCATGTGCCTGCTGGCGCTCGCGTTTTCATCCACGGCGGTGACCGTCGCGCTGGGAATGGCCGCCCCTCCGGCCCGCGGGGGGTTCTTTCCGTTGATCTCCTGGGCGCTGTTCTCCGGCACCTGCATGATCCGCGTGTGGAGCGTCCTGCTGTGGGGCGCGTTGCTGGCCTGGTTCCTCAAAGCCGCCTTTGCCCTGGTGCTGTGGACCCAGGTGAACCTGGCCGGCGTCTGGCAGTATGGGTTTCTCGGACCCCAGGCCGGCGCGACCCCGCCCTCGGAGCTTTCGGGGCTGGTGATCGCCTTCAATGTCTCGCTGATGCTGACGTTGTTTCCCGTCTTTGGACATCTGGTGCTCTTCATCGCCGGACTGCGATCGACAGGGAGCGTTCTGTCCGCCGCGGGGGATCCCGGCTATCCGCCGCCCCCGGAGGATGGAGGTCCCCATGCCTGAAGTCACCGCGTTGTTTCCTCCGTCCAGCGACCAAGACCCCCGCTAGTCCACAACGCTCCTTCTGGAAAAAGTAAAAAAAATTTGCGCAGACCCGCAAAATCGATTACACCTACATGTAGGGTAGGGAAGCCAAAGAACCCTACATGTGCAACATGATGACACTTATACTCTCTCTGCTGCAATTGATGTGGAACGGACCGCAGGCCGATCCCTGGACGGCGCCGCTGGCCCCGTCCGAGGACCCCGAGTTCACCGCCGAACTGCAGGAGACGCCCGGTTTCTGGGCCGGCAAGGCTGACGAGGTCTGGCTGCGCCAGCTCCAGAAAAACGAGATCGTCAGCATCTCCTTCAACCGGGGTGGTTCGAGCGTCTCCCTGCGGTTCACGTTCAAGGACGGCACCATGGCCGCCTTCAAGCCGGATCAGCATCACGAGCAGACCGTGCCGCGCTTTGAGATCGCCGCCTACCGCATGAACAGGCTGCTGGGCCTGAGCCGTGTGCCCCCGGCGACCTGGCGCCGGATCTCCAAGGCGGAGCTGCTCGAGCGCCTCGACGAGAAGAGCCGGGTCGCCCGCAACCGCATCCTCGAGGAGGTGCAGTGGGGCAAGGACGGAACGGTGGCCGGCGAGGTCTCCGTGTGGATCCCGGTCATCCGTGCATTGCCGCTGGAGACGTTCGAATTCCGCCGGAAGTGGGTCCGCTGGCTGGCGCCGTACGACTACCTGTGGCAGGAAGAATACAGCCTGGCGGGCCAGATCTCGAACATGATCCTGTTCGACTTCCTGGTGAACAACCCGGATCGCTTCACCGGCAACAACACGCTGGCCGACGAACGCATGAAGCGGCTGTATTACATGGACAACACCTATTCCTTCTATCCGAGCGGCGACGGTTCCTCCTCCGGGCGGCAGTATCTGCGCATCGCGCGGCGCTATTCCGAGAAGATGATCCGCAGCCTGCAACGACTGGACATCCGCACCATCCGCTCGGAGGTGGTCGACGTGGCC
>PHBF01000129.1 GCA_002841905.1 Deltaproteobacteria bacterium HGW-Deltaproteobacteria-17 | reverse complement strand
GCAGGATGTTCCTCGGCCTGCACACCGTGGGCGTCGACGCGTCGTTCATCCCGTCGCCCGTACCCGAGCAGACCGGGCGCTCCAACTATGTCGACAACCACCGCCTCGCCTTCGCGGCGGGCTACGAGAGCCGCGCCCTGGCCCGCCACGGCATCACCGCGGGGCTCTCGGCCCAGGTGCACGTGCTGCTCCGGCGCGAGACCCGGAAGGATCCCGACGCGGCCAACCCGGTGTTCGACGAATACCCCGACTCCGAGCACATCTTCACCGGCGACTTCATCGAGGAGTCGGCCGGCTTCCAGACCAACAACCCCGGCTTTCCGGGCTTTTCCAGCAGCGGCGTCATCTTCGCGGTCATGGCCTGGCTGAAGATCGCGACGAACTGACCCAAGGAGGAACCCCATGCGCTCCCTTTTTTCCTTGCTTTTCCTGACCGTCCTGTTCTCGCTCGCGGCCTGCGATGACGCGAAGAAGAACTCGAGCTGGAACGACAACAACCAGAACGTCAACAACGTCAACAACGACGCCGGCACCGACGGCGACGTGGCCGACGCAGACGCCGACCCCGACGCCGACGGCGGCACCGAGCCCGATCCGGTGCCCGACCTGGCCGGCACCTGGGCCCACGTCCAGCTCAACGGCAGCCTCATGAACATGCCCATGGTGGGCGTGCAGAGCAACCAGCTCATCTCCCTGGTGCTCGTGACCATGACCCAGGACGGCACGACCCTGGCCGCGTCCGAGGACGTGTGCGACATCAAGATCGAGAGCACCACCACCATGGTCACCACGATCATCCCCCAGGCGTTCGTCGAGTCGATGGAGCCGATCCTGAAGCCGGTCTTCCTCTCGTGGAACGGCCACGCCTGGGTGTACAACCAGCCCCAGTCCTGGGCGGTCCAGGGCGTGCACCTCGAGAACATCGAGACCGACCCGATGCCCACCGACCAGAGCGATCCGCGCATCTTCGATCAGGATCTGGATTCGCACCCGGGCCTGACCGTGTCGGTGACCGGGCTGCTCTCGGGCGACATCTACGTCATCCAGCGCGGCTGGAACGCCATGCTCTCCCGCGAACTGACCGTGGATCACGTGTTCGGCTACCTCACCTGGGAGAACGAGCAGATCGTCCTCGACGCCACCAACGACATCCTGAAGGATCCCATCGAGCAGACCGTGGATCCCGACGAGACGAAGTCCTGGTTCGAGTTCGTCCGCGTGAGTCCGGGCACCACCTGCCAGGACCTCATCGACCAGAAGGACACGCTCTTCCCGCGCCTGGCGCAGTAACAGCGTCGGTCCTGTCCGTTGAAGCTTTCAGACTATCAGAAGTGAAAAATCACAGGGGAACGGAACGAAGGCGGGAGGCTTTGTAGCCTGATCAGGCTCCTAGACGAGGCCCTGGTCGACCATGGCGTCGGCGACCTTCTTGAAGCCGGCGATGTTGGCGCCCATCACGTAGTTGCCCTCGTGACCGTATTCCTTGGCGGCGGTCACGCAGGCGTTGTGGATGTTGATCATGATGTCGTGCAGGCGCTTGTCGACTTCGTCACGGGTCCAGCCCAGGCGCATCGAGTTCTGGGACATCTCGAGACCGGAGGTGGCGACGCCGCCGGCGTTGGAGGCCTTGCCCGGCGCATAGAGGACCTTCTTCTCGACGAAGTAGCGGACGGCCTCGAGGGTGGAGGACATGTTCGAGCCCTCGACGACGCACTTGCAGCCGTTGTTCAGCAGGACTTCGGCGTCCTTTTCGTTGAGCTCGTTCTGGATCGCGCACGGCAGGGCCACGTCCACGGGGATGATCCACGGGCGCTTGCCGGCGTGGAACTCGACGCCCTTGAACTTGTTGGCGTAGTCCTCGACCTTGTCGCGGCCGGAGGCGCGCATCTCGAGCATGTAGTTGATCTTCTCGCCGGAGACGCCGTCGGGGTCATGCACGGTGCCGTCGGGACCGGAGATCGCGACGACCTTCGCGCCGAGATCGTTGGCCTTGATGGCCGCGCCCCAGGCGACGTTGCCGAAGCCGGAGACCGCGACCTTCTTGCCCTTCATGCTGTCGCCGCGGGTCTTGAGCATCTCCTCGGCGAAGTACACCACGCCGAAGCCGGTCGCTTCCGGGCGGATCAGCGAGCCGCCGAAGTTCAGGCCCTTGCCCGTGAGGACGCCGGTGAACTCGTTGGCGAGGCGCTTGTACTGGCCGAACATGAAGGCGACTTCGCGGCCGCCGACGCCGATGTCACCGGCGGGGACGTCGGTGTCCGGGCCGATGTGGCGGAACAGCTCGGTCATGAAGGACTGGCAGAAGCGCATGACCTCGTTCTCGGACTTGCCGTTGGGGTTGAAGTCGGCGCCGCCCTTGCCGCCGCCCATCGGGAGGCCGGTCAGGGAGTTCTTGAAGATCTGCTCGAAGCCCAGGAACTTCAAGGTGGAGAGGGTGACGTTGGGATGGAAGCGGAGGCCGCCCTTGTAGGGCCCGATGGCGCTGTTGAACTGAACGCGATAGCCGCGGTTGATCTGGAATTCGCCCTTGTCATCGATCCAGGGCACCCGGAACATGATCGTGCGCTCGGGTTCCACGATGCGCTCGAGGATCTTGTGCGCCTTGTATTTCGGCTCGCGCTCGATGATCGGGGTCAGCGAGTCGAGCACTTCCTCGGCGGCCTGCAGGAATTCCTTTTCCCAACTGCAGCGGGTTTTGAGATCGTTCATCACAGTGCTGATATAACTGTTCATCAGGGTCCTCCACAAAAGGGTTCAACGCGCCGTCTCCGCCCCATGCGAAGCCAGCGCGGCACAGTAGACATCCCGCAAAATGCGTTGTCAAGCTGTACTGAATCGTGAAAATTTCAAGAATTGCAGGTTTTTCCGGCGTCGTTTCCAATTTTTTGCTCTCAACCCCTGCCTACGGAAAGTGTTTTCATGATTTCATTTTTCATTACAACTTGATTGTGTGCGATCTGTTTTGGATTGACACCGACGACTATTCCTACTAAAAGCATCGGACTTTCACCATGCGTGGCCGGGGTGATCCGGTCGCAGCCAACCATCAGAGGGCAGGACGCCCCAAGGAGATGTGAATGAAAAAAGCTGGATTGTCGCTCGTCATGCTGTTTCTGTTCGGATGCGAGATGCTCGGGATGAACACGGGGGGCAGCACGCCCTCGAACTCCGGCGGTGGGGAGAAGGTGACCTCCACCAAGACCACCGACCTGCGCGACGGTGGCGGCACCGGAGACACCAAGAACGGGACCGAGCCGGAGAAGGGCACCGCCAAGGCGCTGCCCAAGGTGAAGTACCAGTTCTCGTTCGGCAAGACCGAGGCCGAGGCCATGGCCGCCAAACCCGGGCAGGTCGTGACCTTCGGCCCCAACGATGACATCTACGCCTACGCCAAGCTCGACAAGGCGTTCTTCGCCGCCACGGGCCTCAAGGAGCGCGAATACGTGAACCTGTGGGTGTACGCCGTGGAGCAGGACAAGAAGGTCCATGAACTGTTCGTGAAGGAGTACTTCCTGAAGTACTGGGGCGACAACATGGAGTTCCCCTTCGAGATCCTGCCCTCGGTGGATCATTACTTCCGCAAGTGGAACGAGACCAAGAAGCTCGGCAAGGAGCCCAGGAACTGGGGCATCCAGCAGGACGCCATCAACGAGAGCCTCAACCGCGTGTTCCCGGTCAAGCTGATGTCCGCGCTGGCCGAGCTCCCCAACGGGAAGCACACCCTGCAGATCGTGCTCAAGACCGGCGGCTTCGCCGAGGAGCCGTACCTGGCCGGCGGCACCATCGTCCTCGAGGTCACCGACGCGACCCGCGCCCGCTGCAAGGAGCTGGCCGACAAGCTCGAGGAGACGCGCAAGACCTTCGCCACGGCCCAGCCCGATATCGATTACTCCAAGATCAAGGGCACCAACGTGAAGTGGGGCGGCCCCTACGCCGAGAAGACCGGCGGCGGCCCCTACGCGGCGGTCCCCGACTACGGCGACGAGCTCTACTGGGACGGCCGGCGCGTGGCCAAGTTCGACGGCGACGCCCTGTGGCGCGGCATCATCAAGATGGGCTCCCTGGGCGCCTCGGGCTACACGGCCGCCGGCGGCGGCACGGTGACGATCCGGCCGGCGACGGGCGGGTCAGCCGACTACAACATCGAGCTCGGCGGCAAGGTCGTGGGCAAGCTGGTCCGTGACGCCAAGAAGGACACGAAGATCGACCCGCGCGGCCGCTACAATTACAAGATCATGAAGGGCGGCAGCCAGTGGGGCACGATGTACTCCATCGAGGAGGAGAACGCCTCGGACCGCATCACCCGCCTGCTCGCCGTGCTCTACCACTTCTCCGATTTCTTCCGCTAGAACCATCAAAAATGGAATGAAGGGCCTGGCCACGAATCAGGTCGGGCCGCCGGGGCCCTCGAACTCGGGCGGGACGAGGAAGTACACCTCGCGGGAGTCCAGCAGCGCGCCGCCGGTGCCGTAGACCTCCACGGTGGCCTTGAACATCTGCGGGGTCTCGGCGGCATGGACCGAGACGTTCTGTCTGACGTGGATCCGCCAGCACACCGGACTGCCCGGCAGGATCTGCACGAAGCGGTCGTTGTGGCCGTCGAAGTCGCCGTCGGCGGTGTTGTAGCCGGCCGGACACGTGGCGTCCTGGTCGACCATGTGGACCTCGACGTAGTCGATGAAGGCCGTGGGCGCATCCACGGGGTTGCCCAGGGCGTCGGTGTTGGCCGGATCGTTGCGGATCAGCGCCTCGACGTCCTGGGGCATGTACGCACCGACGGCCTGCACCGCGCAGGAGAGGGCCGCGCCGGCGGTGGCGTTGTCACCGCGGACGATGGCCCGGTAGTCCGATCCGGAGAGCAAAAACGGGTTGGCGCCAAGTCCCTGGCAGGACGCGATGGTGGCGTAGGCCGCAGGGGAAACGATGGGGACCAGCGGCACCCCGGCCGACGAGGCCGCGAGCATGTCGTTCTGCAGGTAGGAGATGGTCGAAGCCGCCCCGGCGCCGTAGTCGACGATGATCCGGCCGCCGCTCTGCTGAATCGTGTCCCAGGCGGTCTGGCGCGTGGCGTAGAGCGTGTCCTCGTTGAGGTCCTCGTCCGTGATCAGCAGGATCAGGTGCAGGGCGCCTGGCCGGAAGCACCCCTCCCCGATGCGCGAGGAATCAGAGGCGCAGGTGCCGCTGCTCCCGCGAAGCATGCCCTGCACGGTCTGTTCGGAGCCTCCGGTGGTGGCCGCCGCCGGCAGCAGGTTCAGGGTGCAGGTGGCGTCATCGCCCGGGTCGGCGGGCAGGTTGTTGGCGTCCACGGGCTTCACCAGCGTCGTGGCGATGCCGCCGGGCTGGCCGAACAGCACGATGCCGCTCTGCACGTCGGGGACGCACTGATCAGCGGCCGGATCCTGCCCCGGCGCACAGATGACGTCGGCCAGCATGCCGGTGAGCGCGCCGCGGACGCCGGCGATCTCCTCGCCCATGGAGGTGGAGACGTCCATCACGAACATCAGGTCCAGCCGCTGGAACGCGGTGGAGAAGCTCAGCACGTCGCTGGCCGGGTCGGGGGCATCCTCGAAGGGCACCAGGAACACGAAGTCGCCGCGGGTGCGTGGGCTGTCGGCGTCGTCGAGGGGATCGGTGCCGGCGGCCACCTCGATCATGTCGCTGACGCCGTCGCCGTCGGTGTCGGCGTTCCGGGCGTCGGTCTCTTCACCGTCGCGCACGCCGTTGTGGTTGGCGTCCTCGTCGCCGTCGCGCAGGCCGTCGTTGTCGGAGTCGACGTCGACGAAGTCGAAGAAGCCGTCGCCGTCGGTGTCGCAGGGCTGCGCCTCGAGGTCTCCGCCGGTGCAGCCCTCCATGGCGTCCGTGATGCCGTCGTCGTCGCTGTCCCCGTCGCGGAAGTTGGGCGTGCCGTCCCCGTCGGCGTCGTCGGGGGTCTCCCATCGGTCGCCGATGCCGTCCCCGTCGCTGTCGGGCGACAGGTAGTCGGGCACGCCATCGCCGTCGGTGTCGCAGGGCAGACCGTCGTCGTCCCACGAGGCACAGCCCCCGATCTCGGTCTCGTCGCGCAGATAGTCGTTGTCGTTGTCCGGGTCGATGTAGTCGGGGATGGTGTCGCCATCGCTGTCGACGACGCCCTCGTCGAGGTCGGGGATGCCGTTGTCGTCGCTGTCGGAGTCGAAGAAGTCGGGCGTCCCGTCGCCGTCGCTGTCCACCGGCGGTGTGCAGGTGTCGGCGTCCCCGGCCTCGTCGCGGTCGAGGATGCCGTCGGAGTCGCTGTCGAGGTCCTGGTAATCGGGCGTGCCGTCGTGGTCGGTGTCCCGCCCGTCGGCCTTGGCCTCGTCGAAGTCGCAGATGAAGTCGGAGTCGACATCCCGGCAGTTGCACCGATCGAGGTTGTTTGTATTGTTTGTGTTATTATTAACGCTCGTTCCTTCGGGCGTGCAGGAGGCGACCGTCAGCGTCAAGGCTAGAACCAGCATCGTCAGGTGTTTCATGGCGACCGTCCCGGGGGTTCCGTGGATTGGCCGGATTCGACGACCTCCGGCAACGGAACCCTTCAGTTAGAATATGCGATCCGGTCTGAATTGCCAGCGGGGAATTGTCCACCGGCTCCTGACCACGCGGAATCAACTGAATTTGAGGGATTGAAAAAACTGTATGACCATTTGGTCGTTTTCCCCTATACTTTTCGTGTCTTTGACACCGGACCTTTCCAGGAGCGCTCCCATGTATAAAAATATTATTTACATTACAGTCATGACCCTGTTTCTTCTGTCCGCCTGCGACGACGGCGGCAAGAAGACCGGCCCCGACACCATCCCCCCCGGCTTCCCCACCGGCTTCTCCGTGGTGCAAAACGGCGACTCCCTGGAACTGACCTGGACCATGCCCGGCGACGCGGATCTCGAGGGTGTGCTGGTGCTTCGCCAGGCCGGCCTCGGTCCCGAGGGTGAACCCGTCACCGGGACCGCCTACGCCGCCGGCGACGTCATCGGCTCGGCCGACGTGCTCCACAGCGGCGCCGCGAGCCTGGCCTCCTACATCGACACGCCGCCGGCGCCCGGGACCTGGTGCTACCGCGTGTTCGTGTTCGACGGCGCCTTCAACTACGCCGGCTCGGCCTCCCGCTGTGTGGACACCTCCGCGGCCGACACGACGCCGCCGGTGTTCGCGGGGCTGGTCTCGGCCACCGGCGTCTCCAACACCCAGATCGAACTGTCCTGGAGCGCCGCCACCGACGACGTCACCGCCGCGGAGGACCTCGTCTACGACATCTACCAGGCCGCCTCCGAAGGCGGGATCAACTACGCCAGCCCGACGTACACCTCCGCCGCAGGCGCCGCCGGCTTCACCGTGTTCGGCCTGACCCCGGGGACGACCTACTGGTTCGCCGTGCGGGCCCGCGACGCCGCCGGCAACCGAGACGACAACACCGAGACCCGCTCGGCCGCGACCCAGCAGGGCGAGGACACCACGCCGCCGGTCTTCTCCGGCCTGGTGGTGGCCTCCGCCGTGAACGCGACCCGGATCGACCTGTTCTGGGGCGCCGCCAACGACGACACCACGGCCTC
>PHBF01000128.1 GCA_002841905.1 Deltaproteobacteria bacterium HGW-Deltaproteobacteria-17 | reverse complement strand
TACAACAAGGGCGTGACGATGGAGGAGGGCCAGAAGAGCCGCTTCTTCGACCTGTCCGCGCAGAAGTTCCTGCGCTGCCTGCACCTCTCCCCGGACGGAGATCTCTACGTCGGAGGACAGACCGCCCTGTCCCGCATCACCAGGGAGAAGGGCGCCTGGGTGGTGAAGTCGTACACACCGGCGAAGGCTCCGTGAGGGAAACCTACGGCAGAAGATCCATCTCGGTGGCGAGCCAGCCGTCGCCGATGGTGTGGGAGGAGACGCGGGTGGCAGCTTCGCGGACGGCGGCCAGGGCGTCGCGGGGGGCGCTGGAGTAGCCGGCGCCGCGCATCATGGGGATGTCGGTGATCCAGTCGCCGAACGCGGCGGTCGTCTCCCTGCTGAAGCCGGCGGCGGCGATCATGCGTTCGAGGGCCGAGCCCTTGTCGCAGCCGGCGGGCCGGATGGAGAAGCCCACGTGCTGATGGGTGAACTCCTGGTTGTCGAAGACCTCCTGGTCTCCCTCGGGCACCGCGGAGAACCGGGCGATCAGACCCACCGCCGCGGCCCGCTCGAGGATGAACCGGACCCCGACCAGCGGCTCGCCCGCGAGCGCCTCCGGGAGCGCGGTCCAGTCGGACAGGGGGAGCACCACAGGGGAGGTGATCGCGGCCAGGCGGTTCATGATCTTTTCCGTGGCGCCCACGGCGATCACGCGCGTCGGGGTCAGCGCCAGGCCGGGTTGGTCTGCGGCGACCAGATGGGGGAGCAGCGTCTCCACCGACAGGCTCCGGGTCCAGGCCCATTCCAGGGTGTCGTCGGCGTTGAGGACGGCCAGCACCGCACCGTCGCCGCCGCCGATGAGCGTCCCGGGGGGCAGCTCGAGCAGGCGCGCGGGCTCGAGCATGCCGCAGGGCAGCCGGCCCGAGAGCAGGGCGACCGTCCCTCCCCGCTCCCGATAGGCGCGGACCCGATCGACGACCCGAGGGTGGTAGTTGTTGAAACCGTGGGTCAGGGTGCCGTCGATGTCTAATACACAAAATGGGTAGCGCATGGGAATTCCTGGGTGCGGACGACACGGGATCGTCGGCGGTTGACAGCTTTCATATCAGACAGCTCCCGGCGTTGTCAATGACGTCTGAAGGAGTAAAATGTACAAAAAGGAAAGATAAAGGGCGTTATATAGTACAAAACTGTATGAATATGAGGGCGACATGGGTCTTTTTGTGCGGTTTTGATACAAAAGTGTACAATTTAAGTAAAAAACACCCGGTTTTTGCTCGATGCGATGCGCCGCAAGCAGGAAAAGTGAATAGACTAACAATGGTCTATAACTCCTGTCCATAAAGTTTATAGACGAAAAAATCCTGTCCCCACAGGGAATTGAATTTTCTGGTGAGAAAATGGGGATTTGGCATGAAATTCGCATGTAAGGGGTTCCGTTTGGTTCGGAGGTTATGGATGATTGCTCTTCTTCAGTCCCTGCGACGGTCACCAAGTCCGGAACATGTATTGATCCTCGAGCACCTCCCTCATGTTCGACGATTGGTCCGTCGTCACGGGCAGCACCTCTCCCTGGAAGATCGGCAGGAGATCCTCTCCGCGGCCATGATCGGCCTGATTGAATCGGCGGCCCGCTTCGACTCCGAGGAGAAGAACCATTTTTGGCCCTACGCCAAGAACCGCGTGCAGGGTGCCATCCTCGATGAACTGCGTCAGAAGGATCCCTTGACCCGCACCCAGCGCCGGCAGGTCCGGATCGTGGAAAAGTCTGTGGCCAGCCACCTCCTGGAGAATGGCGAGACCCCTGCATTGGAAACCCTGTGTTCCATGACCGGGATGACCGAGTCCATGGTGCTCAAGACCCAGAGGATCCGTGCGGCCGGCCGGACGATTCATTTCTCGCGTCTGGAGAAGGACGAGGACGGCTGCCTCCTCGATTTCATCCCCGATGAGAGCGTCCCCATGCCGGAGGAGGCCTGCCTCCATTCGGAACAACATCGGCTGCTCTCCGCGTGGGTCGAAGTCCTGCCCGAGCGTGAGCGCAGGGTGATTGAAGGTATTTATTATTTGCACAAGAGCCCCCGCGCCCTGGCCGGAGAGATGTCCCTCACGGAAGGCCGGATCTCCCAGATCCATCATCATGGCCTGCTTCTTCTGAGGCAGCGCGCCAAAAACACCCAGTCCGTCGCCTGAGCACGCTCATTTTTCCCCGGTCGAGCCGTTGACTTTTTCGCAGGGATCTGTATTTATCACACCCGTTTGTCGGACCTGCGGGTCTTTTTGGGCCGTCGACAAGTGGCAAGTCACGGGGCTTTGGTCCCCGTATTCGAAGGTTCGAATCCTTCCGGCCCAGCTTCCGGGCGACATCCGCAAGGTGCGGGTGCCCTCAGTACTCACTCCTTTCCTGAGGTGTTGCTGCCATGCTCAAATCCTTGGCTGTCTTTTCCGGAACCTCCAACACGGCGCTGACGGCGGAAATCTGCCGCTATCTCGAGATCGTTCCCGGCTCGATCAACGTCAGCAAGTTCTCCGACGGGGAGACGTTCGTCACCATCGGTGAGAACGTCCGCGGCGTGAACTGCTTCGTCATCCAGCCGACCTCCGGGCCCGTCAACGAACACCTCATGGATCTGCTCATCATCATCGATGCGCTGCGGCGGGCCTCGGCGGGCTCCATCATCGGGATTCTGCCTTATTACGGGTATGCGCGGCAGGATCGCAAGGTGCGGCCCCGCACGCCGATCTCGGCCAAGCTGGTGGCCAACCTGATCACCACCGCCGGCGCGTCCCGTGTCATGATGATGGATCTCCACGCCGGCCAGATCCAGGGGTTCTTCGACATTCCGGTGGACCACCTGACGGGGCTGCCCGTGCTCCTCGACGCGATCCGCAACGAGTTCCGCAACGAGGAGCTGGTGATCGTCAGCCCGGACGCGGGCGGCACCGAGCGTGCCCGCGGATACTCCATGCGCCTGGGCTGCCCGCTGGCCATCATCGACAAGCGGCGTCCCCAGGCGAACCAGTGCGAGGTGATGAACATCGTCGGCGACGTCGCCGGCAAGAAGGCCGTGATCGTCGATGACATGATCGACACCGCCGGCACGTTGAGCAAGGCGGCCCAGGCCGTCATCGATCAGGGCGCCCTCGAGGTCTATGCCGCGGCGTCCCACGGCGTCTTCTCCGGAAAGGCCGTCGAGAACATCGTCAAGTCTCCGCTGAAAAAGGTGTGGGTGACCAACACGATCGCCCTGTCCCAGGAGGCGGCCGAGTGCGGACGGATCCACCAGTTGTCGGTGGGCCGGCTGCTCGGCGAGGCCATCAAACGCATTCATCATGGAGATTCCATCAGTTCACTCTTTACTTGAGATGATTTTTCAGCTATATGTGTTCGTCCCGCGCACCGGCATCACGACCGAGGAGCGGGATTGCTTTCGAAATGAGGTATGAGTTATGGAACCCGTAAAACTGTCCGTCGAACTGAGAAATGCCACTGGGAAGAACGAAAACCACCGCCTGCGCGCCAACGCCATGATCCCGGCGGTGCTGTACGGCAAGAAGCTGCCTTCGATCTCCCTCAAACTGAATCCCCGGGATCTGATCAAGACCATGGATCCCGAGAAGAAGCGCAACACGTACTTCCTGCTGGACATCGAAGGCAAGGAGCAGGTGCCCGCGTTCATCCGTGACGTCCAGTTCGACACGATGACCGGCGCGATCAAGCACGTGGACTTCCTGCGCACGGCGCCCGCCGATCTGGTTCCTGCCACGGTCAACTTCCGCATCACCGGCCGCTCCGAGGGCGTGAAGCTGGGCGGCTCGATCCGCCTGACCATGAGCCACCTTCCGGTCCGCTGCGCGGCCTCCGAAGTGCCCGCCTTCATCGAGCAGGATGTGACCTCGATGGGTCTGGGCGCGGTCCTGCGCGTCGAGAACCTGAAGCTGGCCGAAGGCATTGACATCCGGCTCTCCCCCCGCCAGGCGCTCGTCATCGTGTCCGGCGGCAAGGACGATCGTCCTGAGGAAGGCGCCACCGCCGCCGCCGCTCCCGCCGCCGCTCCCGCGAAGGCCGCCGCCCCTGCGAAGGCCGCTCCCGCGAAGCCCGCTCCCGGCAAGAAATAATCCGTTGAGCCACAGGTTGACCGACAGGTGACCTTTCAAGGCTTCCTCATCGCCGGACTGGGAAATCCAGGACCGGAATATGCCCGCACCCGCCACAACCTCGGTGCGCGCGCGCTCTTTCTCTGCGCCCAGAAGTGGTGCGCCCCCCCCTTCCGCAAGCGCTTCGAGGGCGAGTATGTGCAGACCGTCGTGGACGGCTGTGACGTGGCCCTCCTGTTCCCGCACACGTACATGAACATCTCCGGCCGATCCATCGCGGCGGCCATGCGGCATCTCGGCGTGGACCGCGACCGGCTCATCGTGCTGCACGACGACGTGGATCTGGCCTTCGGGCGGCTGCGCGTGAAGCTCGGCGGCGGAAACGGCGGACACAACGGCCTGAAATCCATCTCCGGAACGGTGGGTGGTCCCGAGTACATCCGCGTCCGGCTGGGGGTGGGGCGTCCCCCCGGAGACATGGTGGAATATGTTTTGTCGGCTTTCACAGCTGACGAGCGTCCCGTCATCCCGGACATGCTCGAAAATTGCGTGAATATCGTGGAAACGATCTTGAAGAAGGACGTGACTTATGCCATGAATGCCTTCAATGGGCAACCCTGATTTTGTATCATGTCCCTACCGCTGCCGGACCCGGTATCCGGGAAGGGGCGGCGTTGTTGATTTTTCCATCGTTTCTCGGCTGAAAACCGCTCACAACCAACCAAGGAGGTAACCGAATGAACAATCTTTTCTATGTCGTGCCGGCGTTCGGCCTGGCAGCACTGTTGTTCGCGTTCTGGAAGACGCAATGGATCAAAAAGCAGGATACCGGGACCGACCGGATGAGAGAAATTTCGGGCTATGTGCGCGAAGGCGCCATGGCGTTCCTCAACGCTGAATACCGCGTCCTGATCTGGTTCGTGCTCGGCGTGGCCGCGCTCCTGATCATCTCCAACATGCTCGGGCAGAGCACGCCCGAAAACTTCAAGCATCCCCTGATGGCGTTCTCGTTCATCATCGGCGCGCTGTGCTCGGTCCTCTCCGGCTACTTCGGCATGAAGGTCGCCACGCTGGCCAACGTCCGCACCACCGCGGCAGCCCGCACCAGCCTGAACAAGGCGCTGCGCGTCGCGTTCTCCGGCGGCACCGTCATGGGCATGAGCGTGGTGGGTCTGGCCCTGCTGGGGTTGGGCACGCTCCTCATCATCTATTACATGCTCGGCATCGTCGGCACCGGTGAGGTCGGCCTGCGCAACTCGATCACCGTGGTCTCCGGCTACAGCCTGGGCGCCTCCTCGATCGCGCTGTTCGCCCGCGTGGGCGGCGGCATCTACACGAAGGCCGCCGACGTCGGCGCCGACCTGGTCGGCAAGATCGAAGCCGGCATCCCTGAGGATGACCCGCGCAACCCCGCCACCATCGCCGACAACGTCGGTGACAACGTCGGCGACGTGGCCGGCATGGGCGCGGATCTGTTCGAGTCGTATGTCGGCGCGATCGTCGGCACCATGGTCCTGGCGTTCGGCGCCGGCTGGGTCGGCAACTACGAGGGTTCTCCCGAGCTGCGCCTGGTCCTGCTTCCCCTGATGCTCGCCGGCGTCGGCGTGCTCGCCTCGATCCTGGGCACGTTCTTCGTGTCCACCAAGGAAGGCGGCAGCCCGCAGAAGGCGCTCAACATCGGCACCTTCGGCGCGGCCATCCTCATGCTGTTCGCCACCGCCGGCATCTGCTACTGGATGGTGCCCGTGGAGGTCAAGATGCACGTGCTCGGCTACGGCATCGTGAAGGCGACCTGGCTGAAGCTCTTCGGCGCCACGGTCATCGGTCTGCTGGCCGGCATCGCCGTCGGCGTGACCACCGAATACTACTGCTCCAAGGATCGCTCCCCGGTCCACAAGATCGCCACGGCCTCCCAGACCGGCGCCGCCACCAACATCATCGCGGGCCTGGCCAACGGCATGATCTCCACCGCGCTCCCGATCATCTGGATCTGCATCGCCATCATGGTCTCCTTCAAGCTCGCCGGCCTGTACGGCATCGCCGTGGCCGCCCTGGGCATGCTGTCCACCACGGGCATCCAGCTGGCCGTCGACGCCTACGGCCCCATCGCCGACAACGCCGGTGGCCTGGCCGAGATGGCCGAGCTTCCCCCCGAGGTCCGTGAGCGCACCGACAAGCTCGACGCCGTGGGCAACACCACCGCCGCCATCGGCAAGGGCTTCGCCATCGGTTCCGCCGCGCTGACGGCCCTGGCGCTGTTCTCCGCGTTCCAGATTCAGGCCAAGGTCCCGACCATCGACGTCTCCAATCCCGTGGTCATGGCCGGCCTGTTCTTCGGCGCCATGCTGCCGTTCCTGTTCTCGGCGATGTGCATGACCGCCGTCGGTGAGGCCGCCAACGACATGATCATCGAGGTCCGTCGCCAGTTCAAGGAGATCCCCGGCCTGCTCGAAGGCACCGCCAAGGCCGACTACGCCAAGTGCGTGGAGATCTCCACCAAGGCCGCGATCCGCAAGATGATCGTCCCCGGCGTGCTGGCTGTCACTGTGCCCGTCATCGTCGGTTTCTGGAACAAGTACGCGCTGGGCGGCATGCTCGCCGGCGTCACCGTCTCGGGCGTCCTGCTGGCCATCTTCCAGGCCAACGCGGGCGGCTCCTGGGACAACGCCAAGAAGTACATCGAAGACGGCAATTTCGGTGGCAAGAAGTCCGATGCCCACAAGGCCGCCGTCACCGGTGACACCGTCGGCGATCCGTTCAAAGACACGTCCGGCCCCTCGCTGAACATCCTGATCAAGCTCATGAGCGTCGTTGCGCTGGTCATCGCCCCCCTGATCGTCGGCGCCGAGTCCAAGGCCGATCCCAAGACCAAGGCTCCGGTCGTGGCCGCTCCGGCTCCCGCTCCCCAGGTGGCTCCGGCTCCGGCTCCGGTCCCCGGTCCCCGTCCCATGGGTCCCCGCATGATGCCCCGTCCCCGTCCGATGGGCCCCGTGGCCGGCCCCGGTCCGGTTCCGGGTCCGGGTCCCGCCCCGGCCCCCGCTCCGGGTCCCGCCCCGGCCCCCGCTCCGGCTCCGGCTCCTGTAGTTCCGTAGTTTCCCTTTTCCATCTCCCCTGCTGACGCAATCATTATCCAAGACAGAAGAGTTGGCACCAGTCCCTTCGTCCGGTCACGGCACCCATGATCCATCCGCCTGGGGGGCTCCTAGAATGATTTGCCGCAGGAGGGGCACTCGAACTGGCCCCAGGGGATGGTCGTGTTGCAGTGGCGGCAACGCTTGTTCAGATCGAAGGAGGGCGTCTCAGGGTAGAGGGATGGAGGCGCCGGGTTCGGGGACGGCGCCGGGCCCGGAGGGTCCTGACTCCGGCCAGGAGGGTCCTGCCTCCGGCCCGGAGGGTCCTGATTCCGGCCGGTTTCCAGGACGGCGGCGATCTGGGAGAACAGTTCCAGGAGCGGCACGATCCCTGTCGTGAGATCGGTGACCAGGATGTCCT
>PHBF01000127.1 GCA_002841905.1 Deltaproteobacteria bacterium HGW-Deltaproteobacteria-17 | reverse complement strand
ACGTCTCGGGAATGATCCCTCCACGCCTCAGTTTGTAAATAGCACAGAGCAAAGTGTACCTAGTGGTTCGCGTCTTCGTTCTATTTGCCACCGTTCCCCTTTCACCCCTTCAGCATCGTTTCCACCGCCGTCGCCTGAACATCCGGGCAGAGATGAGCGTAGCGCTCGGTCATCTTAATCGACTTGTGGCCCATGAGGCGCTGGATCGTGTACAGCGGGGTGCCCTGGATGGCGAGCCAGGAGGCGAAGGTGTGCCGCAGGGTGTGGAAGACGACTTTGTCTTTGGCGTCGGTGGAGGTGTCGTTGAGTCCGATGGCGTCGACGGCTTTGTTGTAGACGCGGGGGACCTCGGGGTAGGGTTCGTCCTTCGTGTTGGTGAAGATGTAGCCTGAGACCCGGGAGAGGCGTTCCCGGCGGTCGAGGAGCATCTGCTTCACATGACCCTTGAGTTGCGCAAAACGGTCGTGACCGCCCTTGGCATCGCGGACGTGGGCGAGCTCGGTTTCGAAGTTGATGTCCTGCCACTGTAGGGCGGCTACCTCTCCGAAGCGCATGCCCGATCCCAGAGAGAGCAAGGCCATGTCATGCATGTCAGGGTGCGGCGCGAGAGCGTCGAGCAGGGCGCGGGCCTCGTCACGGGTGAGAAATCGGACGCGGGCATTGTTCAGCGGTTTACTCTTGAGGCTCTCGACTGGGTTCTTTCCGGTGAAGAGGTTCCAGTCGGTGGCCTTGTTGAGCATCGCTTTGAGGAGCTTGAAGACGTGGTCGATGGACTGCGCGGAGAGCTTCTTCGCCAGTTTGGTGCGCAGGTCTTCGAGGTCCTTGAGGGTGATCTCGGTGAGAAGGCGCTTGCCGAGTTTGGGCCTGAGGTGGAGGCGGTAGCGGATCTCGTCGTTGTAGCCACGGTCCTTCTTGTTGGCGGTGGCCCATTCGAGATACTGCGCGGCGAGCTCGTCGAGGGTGATGGGGTCGGCTTCGGGCGGGGTCTCGCTGGTGGTGCGCCGGGCCTCCAGGACTTCGGTGCGTCTGTTCTGGGCGATCTCGGGGGTGAACCCTTCGCTGGCCCAACCGACCTTTTCCTTCACCTGTCTGCCCGTGGTGGGGTCGAGGTACTTGATGTAGTAACAGCGGTCCGCGCGGCCGCCATAGCGCTTCTTTTCGGACTCGCGCCATAGGATGCCCGTGTACTTTTTGTGGGTTGTCATGCTCTCGGCTTGGACCATCTCACACCTCGAAAAATTGGTACAGTATTGGTACACGCGTTCTAGTTACAGGAGAACACACGTGAAACAAACATGCACAAAGTATATATCGAAAGTGTTTGAAATGCAAGAGGAAAAGAGCATTTGGAGTGGATCTGACACAAACTTATGGCCATATATTCTCCGGCCTGTCACGCCGGAGGCCGCGGGTTCGAGTCCCGTCCACCCCGCCAAGCAATATCAACGAAATTTGAAATTCGCACAATGACGCGGAAGTGTCATTTGTAACGCATTCAATTGGCGAAGGTGACAAGCTCTTGGGTGGGTCGGGGGTTCGTCAGGTGGGGATCAGAACCTTACCTGGACGGGGACGTTCCGGAGGACGACGGTGCCGTCGCCGATGGCACCGGAATCGTTGCGGCCCCAGCACCAGGCCGAGCCGTCGGTCTTCACCACGCAGGCGTGGTATCTTCCGGCGATCACCTGGCTCACGTCGGAGGTGAGGCCGCTCACGGCCGTGGGAAGTGGCCGTGACGTGGTGGTGCCGTCACCGATCTGGCTGTATTGGTTGTTGCCCCAGCACCAGACTGAGCCGTCGGTCTTGCGCGCGCACGTGAAGGTGCCACCGGCGGTCACTTGGGACACTCCGGAGCCGAACCCCGTCACGGCGGTGGGAACCAACCGGTCGCTGGTGGTGCCGGTGCCGAGCTGGTTGGTGTCGCCGCGGCCCCAGCACCAGGCCGAGCCATCCACCTTCACCGCGCAGTTGAACTCGCTGCCCGAGGTCATAGCCGTGACCCCCGCGGTGAGCCCGGAGACCTCCGTGGGGATGAGCCGCGAGGTCGTGGTGTTGTCTCCCACCTGGCCATGAAAGTTGTCACCCCAGCACCAGACCGAGCCGTTGGACTTCAACGCGCAGGAATGCTTGGTGCCGGCGTCCATCGCGACCAAACCGGAGGTCAGGGTGCCCACGGCCGTGGGGACCAGCCGCTGGGTCGTGGTGCCGTCGCCGAGTTGACCGTTCTCGTTGTTGCCCCAGCACCAGGCCGAACCATCGGTCTTGATCGCGCACGTGTGCAGGTCCCCCGCGGCCAGGGCCGTCACACCGGAGGACAGGGCGCTCACGGCCGTGGGGACCTGCCGATGGGTAGTGGAGTTGTCTCCGAGCTGGCCATAGTCGTTCTTGCCCCAGCACCAGACCGAACCGTCGGTCTTGAGGGCGCATGTGTGCAGATCCCCAGCGGCCAGGGCCGTCACGCCTGAGCCCAGGGTGCTCACGGCCGTGGGAACGAGCCGCCCGGTGGTGGTGCCATCCCCGACGCTGCCGAAGTTGTTGTTGCCCCAGCACCAGACCGAGTCGTTGGAGCGGATCGAACAGGTGTGGTATCCGCCGGGCGCGAGCCGCGCAAAATGGAGGATGCACGCGTCCTCGTTGAGGGTGCAGTCGACCTTGCAGGCGAGCTCGCCCCGATCGTAGCCCAGGCTCAGGCAGGTCTGTCCCCCCAGGTTGGTGCCGTCGCAGGTCTCGCTGAAGGTCTCCTGGATCAGGCTGTCCCCGCAGCGGCCGACCTCCTGGCACGGCGTCTCGTCGAGGGACCGGCAGTCCGCCGCGCACAGGAGTTGACCGCCATGATAGCCGAGCCCTTCGCAGCTCTGGCCATCGAGCAGGATCCCGTCGCACACCTCACCAAAGAGATCCTGGATGCTGCCATCGCCGCAACGCTCGTCGCAATCGGTGGTGTCATACCGGCAACCCTCGCCGCAGCGCAGCGTGCCCTTATAGAACCCCTCGGACTGGCAGGTGCCGCCGGCGAGGTCGTCGCCCTCGCAGTCTTCGTTGGGGGCGGTGACCACCCCGTCGCCACAGCGGCTCTCGCAGGCGCTGGTGTCGAAATGGCACGCGCTGTCGCAGCCCAGGCTGCCGCCGGAGAAGCCCTGGGAGTCGCAGGTCGCACCGGCCAGGTTCTCCCCGTCGCATTGCTCACCCCGCTCCGTCTCGAGGACCCCGTCGCCGCAGCGCCCGCCACACTCGGTGCGGTCGAACTCGCAGTCGTGGGTGCAGCCAAGGGTGCCGGCGAGGTTGTAATGCCCAAGGCTCCCACACGACTGTCCCTGAAGGTCCGTCCTGTCACACTCCTCGGCGGGATCCACGAACCCGTCGCCGCAGGCATCGACGGTCTTGGTCGAGTTGTCGCAACCGAACACCCCGCCGCACATGGCCCATGTCAACAAGTGGATAATCCTGACTTTCATTGTGGTCCCTCCATGGACATCCATTGCGGTAAAGAGAATCGAGCTATGCGTCAAGGAAAAAGTGGAATGATCTCTGGGAAGGGAGAGCGGCGCCATGCCATGCATGTCGGCGCCATGCCATGCATGTCGGGGTGGGAGGCGGTGCTTAGGGAGTCGGCTCCGCGGCGTCTGCGGGGGCGGAGGGCTCGACCTCGGCCATGATCGCGGCGAAGGGGTCGTCGGGCTTCCTGAACAGGCACCAGGCGGCCGGGAGGAGCAGGGCGGCGCCCAGCAGATGAAGGACGGCGGCATGGGTGAGCTTGGGGGCGATGGCGGTCTTGGAGAAAGTGATGAAGACGAGGTCCAGGGATACCAGCGCGAGGCCGACGGTGATGCCCAGGATCAACGGCACCAGGGCCGGCAGCCGCCGGCGGTGAAGGAGGGCCCAGAGGATGAACAGGCCGGCCACGCCGAAGCCCGCGAAGGAGACCTTCCGGACGATGGGTCCCCAACGGTCGATGGCACGGAAGTTCCGGATCTCCCCCTGCAGCCGCACCACGTCGGGGGCATCGTCGAAGTACATCTTGCGCGCTCGCTCGAGGCGGGCCTCGAGGGTCGCCAGGTGTTCGGCGTACCGGATCTTGTTGCAGGCCCGGCGTTCACCCTCGATGCCCTCGCAGCCGTCGACACACTTGATGCAGATCGTGATGTCGGAGAGTCCCCAGCCCTCCCAGTACTCCAACTGCGTGCTCCCCTCGCGGAGCGTGGAGAAGCGGTAGCGCCACTCACGCGAGAAGGTCCCGACCAGCAGGAGGATCAGGGAGAGGATGGACAGGATCAGCGCGGTGATTCGGATCTTCGGCATGAGGCACCTGTTTTTGACTGGCGCGGCCCCGGTTCGCCGGGAACGGGTCCGTACTACTGAAATACCCGGCGGATCGGGCAAAGTAAAGGATCAAGCACTGTGAAGGGAGGGTTTCTCAGCTTGACAGAAACCCAATGCGGATTTACGGTTCCTCAATTGCGTTCCGGACCTGGATATCACCCAAATGGTGCCGGTTCGCGTTCAAAGGAGTTGTCATGAAAAAATTTCTTCTTGCCTCTTTGATGATCCTGTCGTGGATGCCGGGTCGTGCCGCGGCACAGAATCCCTATGATTTCAACCTTCTTCCCTTCAAGATGAGCGCTGATCCCAACGGTCTGATCACCTCCGAGGGCGCCCGCAAGATGGAGCACCTGCAGTGGTTCGTCGGCGGCATGATCGGATACGCCTACGATCCGATGACCGTCGCCCTCAACGGCGACAAGATCGGCTCCATCGTGGAACACCAGGTGGCCATGGACCTGTCCTTCGGCATCGGCATCTGGAAATACTTCCAGCTCGGCGCCAACATGCAGGCGGTCCTCTGGCAGAGCGGCGACGATGCGGCCGAGCTGGGATATCCCGGCTCGGGCGACCTCAAGGCGCAGGCCATCTCGGACTTTCGCCTGATCCCGAAGGTCGTGTTCCTGCAGAGCAAGGGCCCCGGTCTGGGGCTGGCGTTCGTGCCGATCCTGCAGTTCCCGACGGCCACAGGCAACGCGGCCGCCGGTGAGGCGGGCTTCATGTTCGATCCGCGCCTGGTCGTCGACTACCGCCTCGGCGGCGGCGCGGTGATCATCGGCCAGCTGGGCTACCGCATGCGCAAGCCCGTCGAGGTGGACAACATGCTGCTCGACGACGAGATCACGTACTCCATCGGCGCCGAGGTGCCCCTCATGAAGCACCTGTCCGTGGTCGGCGAGATCTACGGCAGCGTCGGCCTCGATGACGCCAAGGCCGACGAGGACACCTCCATCGACGCCGAGGAGATGCCCGCCGAGGCCCTGGTGGCCGCGCGCTGGCGCTCCTGCACCGGGCTGATCTTCACCGGCGGTCTGGGCGCGGGTCTGTCCTCGGGCGGTCAGGCGTCGAAGTTCCGCGCGTTCTTCTCCGTGGGATACAGCCCGAAGATCAAAGCCGCTCCCGTGGTCAAGGACGCCGACAAGGACGGCATCCCCGATGACGCCGACGCCTGCGTCAACGAGGCCGAGGATTTCAACAACTTCGAGGACAAGGACGGCTGCCCCGACGCCACCAAGGACACCGACAAGGACGGCATCTTCGACATCGCCGACAAGTGCGTCAACGAAGCCGAGGACAAGAACAACTTCGAGGACGAGGACGGCTGCCCCGACGGCACGCGCGACACCGACGCAGACGGCATCCCCGATGCGACGGACAAGTGCGTCAAGGACCCCGAGGACAAGAACAACTTCGAGGACGAGGACGGCTGCCCCGACGCCGCGCGTGACACCGACGCCGACGGCATCCCCGACGCGACGGACAAATGCGTCAAGGACCCCGAGGACAAGGACGGCTTCGCCGACGAGGACGGCTGCCCCGACGCCGACAACGACGAGGACGGCTTCTGCGACGACAACGCGGACATCCAGAAGGACCTGACCAAGTACGGCGATGTCTGCAAGGGCCTCGACAAGTGCCCCAACGAGAAGGAGACCATCAACGGCGTCGAAGACGAGGACGGCTGCCCCGACAAGGGCAAGGTCAAGGCCATCATCACCCGCACGAACATCCAGATCATGGACAAGATCTTCTTCAACACGGGCAAGACCACCATCAAGCGCGAGAGCTTCAAGGTGCTCGACACGGTGGTGTCGATCCTGAAGTCCTATCCGCACATCAAGCTGCTCGAGATCCAGGGCCACACCGACGACGTGGGCGACGACGCCGACAACCTGAAGCTCTCCGACGGCCGCGCCGCCGAGGTCCTGAAGTACCTGGTGTCCAAGGGGATCGAGGCCTCGCGCCTGACCTCCAAGGGCTACGGCGAGACCATGCCGATGACCGACTGCACGGTCCTCAAGCGCCGCGCCCAGAAGGATTGCCGCGGCAACAACCGGCGCGTCGAGTTCAAGATCGCCAACGCCCCGGCCTCCATGCCGGTGCCCCCGTCCGATCCGGCGCCTGCCCCGGCGCCTGCCCCGGCGCCCGCTCCGGCGCCTGCGCCCACCCCCGCTCCGATCACGAAATAGAACGGCGCGACCGCCCTACCAGGCGACCACGCGCACCTCATCGAGCAGCCAGTACCAATCCCAGGAGCTGACATAGCGGAAACGGATCATCGCCGCGGGGCTTCCTCCGCAGGCGGCGGTCACGCTCAACTGCACCGCGTCGCCGTCCGTGGTGTCGGCCAGGTAGGTGGCCAGGGGCGTCCAGGAGGCGCCGCCGTTGGTGGACAGGGCGACCGAGGCGGAGTCGGTGCCGGAGTAGTCCCTGTAGTAGTGCAGAAAGGACAGTGACACGTTGGTGTGGCCGGCGCAGGAGAACACGGGGGTGATGAGGCTCTCGTCATGATCGAGGGTGGCCGAGGGGGCGTCGGAGTCGACGACCGCGAACAGGCCCGAGGCGCCTGTCAGAAAGCGGCCCGAGTCGGCCGAGGAGCCCCAGGTGTGGGCCGGATCACCGCCGTTGACGATCGTCCATCCGGCCGGCGGCCAGGGGTCGAAGCCCTCGTCGATGAGGACCACCGGGCAGTAGGCGTTGCCCGCGCACTGGGTGTCGGCGCAGTCGGTGGCGCCGTCGGCGTCGTTGTCCACGCCGTCGGTGCAGCGCGCCTCCCCGGACTCCGCGCCGCAGGGGGCCTGACCGGCGCACTCGGCGTCGAAGCAGTCCAGGTCGCCGTCGGCGTCGTTGTCGAGGCCGTCGCCGCAGGCGGTCTCATGGTCACAGGCGCCGGCGACGCCGAAGCAGTCGGGATCGGCGCAGTCGGTGACACCGTCGAAGTCGTTGTCGAAGCCGTCGTCGCAGGTGAGCTCGGCGGGATCCTCCCACCGGTACACGGCGATGACGTACCGCGTGTCGGCCGGCGCCGCCGAATAGGCGGCCAGGATCAGGGTGTAGGTGCCCGTGGCCGGCGCGGCAAACAGGAGCTCCTCGACGCCGCCGGCGCCCCGCTG
Source organism: Deltaproteobacteria bacterium HGW-Deltaproteobacteria-17 (assembly GCA_002841905.1). Lineage (GTDB taxonomy): Bacteria > Myxococcota_A > Polyangia > HGW-17 > HGW-17 > HGW-17. The sequence continues at coordinate 167 of PHBF01000127.1, read as the reverse complement.
GTCCACGGCATCGAGGCAGGCGCCGGTCCCGTCGCAGGCGCCCTGCACGTAGAGCTGGCCGTCGAGGCCGCCGCCCTGCATGAACACGATGGCCTCGCCCGCGGCGAGGTCGACCTCGAACACGGCGTCATGGCCTGCCGGGACGTCTCCGGCGTCGCAGGAGGCGT
>PHBF01000126.1 GCA_002841905.1 Deltaproteobacteria bacterium HGW-Deltaproteobacteria-17 | reverse complement strand
TGCTTCATCGCGACCTCCGTGTATGGCGACCGCGATCATCCGTTCGTGCGGATTCTTCGCTCCTTCCGCGACGTGGCGTTGATGAGCCACGCCCCCGGTCGCCGCTTCGTCCGGTGGTACTACCGCAACGGACCGACCTGGGCCGGATGGATCGATGATTCGCCCGTCGCCGCCGTCACGCTGCAGATCCTGATGCTGCCTCTGGTGATCGGGGCCGCGATGCTGCTGACTTTTCCGATCTGGCTCCTGCTGGCCTTCTGGATGGTGCGGAGACGACGCGTGGCGCGGCGCTCGGAGGTGGCCCATGCGTAGTCTCGTCGTCGCCTTCGCCATGATGCTGTTTTCCCTGCCGGTGGCCGCGCAGGAGGTCGAGCAGAGTCCGATCCGCTGGATGTGGGATCTGCGTGGTGGGCTCTTCGTGCCGGACATCGACAGCGAGTTCGGCGGGGGGGCCAAGCCCTACGAGGACATCTTCGGTTCGGATCCCAAGATGTCATGGCGCATGGAACTGTCCCGGCAGTTCTACCGCGGCATCGGATCCCTCGGCGTGGGCGCCGACATGGGGTTCTTCTACCGTTCCGGCAAGGCCCTGCTCGAGGACGGCACGAAGTCCGGAGACACGACCTCGTTCATCCTCATCCCGATGGGGCTGAAGCTGGTCTATCGCTTCGACTGGTTCCAGACGACGTACCACATTCCGCTGACGCCTTACGGCAAGGCGGGCCTCGTCTACAACCTGTGGTGGATCACCGACGGCGACGGCGCAGTGGCCACCTGGGATCCCGATGACGGCGGCGGCAAGGCGCGCGGCGGCACCTATGGCTATGAGTTCGCGCTGGGCCTCTCGCTGCTGCTGGACTTCTTCGACCCCGAGTCGGCAGGGAACCTCGAGCGGGACGTCGGCATCAACAACTCCTACATCTTCGTGGAGTGGACCTACAACCGCTCCGACAACTTCGGCGACGACAAGGCCCTGCGTGTCGGTGGAAAGACCTGGATGTTCGGCCTGGCCGTCGAGTTCTAGGAGACGTCGCGATGCTGGGCCGCCTCCTCACGGTCGCCTATGACGGCACGCGCTATTGTGGATTTCAGTTCCAGATCAACGGGCTCACCGTGCAGGAGGTCCTCGAGGACGCCCTTGGCGCCATCGAGAAACGATCGCTGCGCGTCAAGGGGGCCAGCCGGACCGACTCCGGCGTCCACGCCATCGGCCAGCGTGTCTTCTTCATCTCATCCCGCGATCTACCCGACAAGGCGTACCTGATGGGCTGCAACGCCCTGCTCCCTCCCGACGTGGCCGTCCTTGGCGTGTCCCGCGTTCCGGAGGACTTCAATCCCCGCCTGACCGCGGGCAAGATCTACCGGTACACCGTCCGCAGCGCCCCCGTCCGGGATCCCCTTCACGTGAACTCGCAGTGGACCGTCTATCGTCGGCTTGACGTCGAGGCGATGCGCCGCGCGGCGCGGCAGCTCGTCGGCACCCACGATTTCTCCGCATTCCAGGCGGCCGACTGCGAACGGGAGAACGCCGTCCGCACCGTGCTGCGGCTGGAGATCCAGCAACGCGGGGAGCACATCGACTTCCTCGTCGCGGGCACGGCCTTCCTCAAGAACATGGTGCGCATCATGGTCGGCACGCTCGTCGATGTCGGTACGGGGCGCTTTTCTCCCGACGAGGTCTCTGGTATCCTGCAGGGGCGCGACCGCACCGCGGCCGGCCAGACGGCGCCAGCCGCCGGGCTCTGCCTGATGAACGTCTTCTACCCGGGGGACGCCCAGTGCGCGTGTCTGCGGGAAGGGCCATGGCCTGACTGGAATCATGAAACCACCTGACGACGCCCCCGACCGTCCCCTCGAAGAGTCCCCGGTGCCACCGGGTGACGCCACTGCCGCAGATCCCGTCGACGCGTCCGGACCTGTGGACCCCGCCGTCGACGCCGGACCCTCCCGGGAGGAGGCAGCCGCCCCGACGGAGCCGACCGAGGATCCGGGGGAGGGGCTCCCCGGTCTGGATCGCCGCCGCAGCATCTTCCTGAAGCTGCACAAGGGGGCCATCATCTTCTTCGCGGTGTTCGGCGCGTACCTGATCTCGATCTACTTCGATCTCTGGGTCAACATGGGGTTCACCCTCCTGCTGGACCGCGCCCCTGACTTCTTCATGAAGTTCGTGGCTGTCCCCATCGCCCTCGAGGCCGGCATGGGGCTGGCGGGGCTGGCGGTGCTCTACATGCTCGGGCGGTTCGTCGATCTCGCCCTATGGCCGGCGCTGATCTCCTTCTGGATCGGCATCCATCTCCTCGACATGCTCATGAAATGGCTGCTGGACCAGTTCCAGTACGGTTACGGTGAGCTTCGCGTGGTGCTGCTGCGGGTGCCGGGCATCATCCTCTTCACGGTCCTCGGGTTTCTCGTGTTCCGGGCCGCGCTCAGGCGCGGAAAGGCCTGAGATGCCGGGGCGACTTGTCCAGTTCGCGGCGATCCTCTTCTCGCTGGCCTGCACCCGAGGCGCGCCTCCCCCGGACCCCTGGCGTCCCTCGCCCCTCACCCTCCTTGATCCCGACGCCAGGATGGCGCTGGCCGCGCGGCTCGAGGTCGAGCCATGGCCGACCGGAGCGGCCCGCACCCACGCGGTGAAGCTCCTCTCCGACTGGATCCGGTGGCGGGGGATCCGCGCCCCCCGGCCGTTCTTCGAGCGGCTCGCCTCCGAGCTCGAACCCGAGGCCCGCAGGCGCCTGTGGTTGGAGGCGCTGGAGAGCTACCCCGGGCGAAGGCCCTATCCCCCTCGGGAGGACCCGACAGCGGCCTGGATCCTGAAGGATCTGGCCGGACTCGACGGTGCCGACGCCACGAGGAAGCCGGCGATGATCGGTCAGGTGCGGGCGCTTCTGGCGCGCATCGTTCAACCGGCGGATCCCCGCCACATCGTACGTTCGACCGTGGCCGATCTGTCCGCGGATTTCCCCCCCCGGCCCGAGGTCGCCGAGTTGTTTCTGCACCTTCTGGCGCCTGATGTCCCGGGGAACGTCCGCGCCCGGGCCATGCTCTCCCTGGGGATCGCAGGCTTTTCGGATCCGCGGCTGCTGCCACCGCTTCTCGAGGGGCTCATCGCGGTCCAGGACCATGTCAATCTGGCGCCGTTCGCGCTGACGGCGCTCTCCGGAGCCCGGGGAGAAGCCCGCGAGCTCGTCGGGACCCTGGTCGCGTTGACCCTCGAAACGGGGCGGGCTCCCGGGGCAGGGACCACAGCCGCCCGTGGAATCCCGGCGACCATGCAGGACGTGATGGAGAACATGGAGCGTTCGCCGGTCGTGAGACAGGACCCTTCCCTGCTCCTGCGAACCTTCGCCCGCGTGCTCGTGGCCATGGGAGACGGGGGACGGATCCGCCGGCTGGCACAGACGACCTATTCCCTGGTGGGGCGTGATCCGGGCTTCATTCCTGACGAATCGTTTCATGCCGTGCGTGAGATCCTGTTGACCGGGATCCCCCGGGGGCTGCCGCTCACGGCCGAGGAGCGCGCGGGCATCCTGACCGGAGAGGAGCTGGCCGCCAGGGCCATCGCCGTCTCCAGGGTGCCACGGACCTGTCATCCGGACCTGCTGGCGCTGCTGGCATCCCAGCGGCACACGGCCACGGTGCGACTGACCACCATGGACTGGATCGCCCAGGTTCGTGACGCCGCGCTCAAGGCCGCCCTCTCCATGCCCGAGGTGGCGCCGGAGTTGACCAGACTGTGGAACGCGCAGGACACGGAGGAGGGGCAATGGCGTGCCACGGCCCACCTGTGGATGCCGCTGGTGCAGGTGCCCGGGGAGAGCACCCCGGGAACCGACCACGGCCCCTGCCTCGAGGCCGACACGTTCGAGGGGATGAGCCCCGATGAATGGCTCCGCGCCAGGATCGCGAGGTCCTTGTGGATCTGCGCCGTCGCGGACCCGGAACGGCCGTTGGCGCCCATCGGTGCGCCGGAGAAGCCCTCGGCTGCCGTCGCAGACCCGGCCTGGAGCGGCTCCCGTGAGGCGGCCCGCGCCGCCCGCGCCGCTGCCTGCCTGGAGCACCGGTTGAAGCGCCTCGCGGACTGGGAGCGGCGCACCCTGGATGGTTGCGCTGACTTCGAGTGCCTGTGGCGTCGTTTCGTCCGCGACGCGGCCACCTGGCCCGAGGACGCCGTCGAGAAGTCGCTGCGGGTGCTGACCGCGCGGCTGGACCCCGCGGCGGCCCGGGGGCTGCCCGGTCGGCTCTCCGAGGTTCCCCGGGTGCTGGTCATCCCCATGCTGGAGTGGTTCGAGCCGAGGCTGACCCGGGAACAACGCGTCGAGATCAGGAACTCCCTGCGCGGCGAGAAGTGCCTGCAGGACGAGGCCTGTCTTCCCATCCTGCTGCACGCGGTGCAGCTGGCCGCCCGCGGGGCCGAGGGCCTGCCCGCGGAGCGGGAGGTCCACCCTTGGAGGTGAAACGTGGAAACATTCTCCGTCAGTGAAGAGACAGGACGTCAACTGATCGCCCTGGCCCGGCAGACCGTGACCGCGCTGGTGCGGGGGCAGCGGCCGCCCGACCCGAGCACCGGCAACCCGGAGCTGGCGCTGCCGGCGGGCGCGTTCGTGACCCTCAAGCGGAAAGGGCGGCTTCGGGGCTGCATCGGCAACTTCGAGGCGACGATCCCCATCGGCAGGATGGTGCGGGAAATGGCCGAGGCCGCCGCCTTCGAGGATCCGCGGTTTCCGCCGGTGTCCGAGCCCGAGCTCGAGGGGCTCCACTTCGAGATCTCCATCCTCAGTCCGCGCTTCCCCATCACCGCCGACGAGGTGGTCGTGGGCACCCACGGGCTCTTCATCACGCGGGGCCTGCACCGGGGCGTGCTGCTGCCCCAGGTCCCGCTGGAGTGGGGCTGGGACCGGCTCACCTACCTCGATGAGTTGTGCCTCAAGGCGGGCCTGCCCGAAGGCTCGTGGAAGCTGGCCGACACGAAGCTCGAGGCCTTCACCGCCCAGGTGATCGAGGAATAGTTTTTCTGATTTTTGGAAGTCAAGGAAAGGGGAAGGGGAGGGGGCCGTGGACTACTGGCAGCCGATGGTGCCGTCGCAGGTCTGGCCGGCGGAGCAGCAGGAGCACTGCGTCTCGCCGAGGCCGGGCATGCCGAAGCAGCAGCAGGTGTTGGCGCCGCAGTTGTTGCCGCAGGCGCCGCAGTTGGCGTTGTCGACCGTGACCAGGCCCAGGGGCATCAGTTCAACGACCTTGGTCACCGCGCAGCCGCCGGTGCAGCATTCCTCGGTGGCCGTGCACATGCCGGGGAACAGACCGCCGCTGCAGTCGAACTCGCCCTGGCAGACCTGCCCGGAGGTGCCGCAGGTGCAGTCGCCGCTGGAGCAGCCGTTGCCGGTGCCGCAGTTGTTGCCGCACTCGCCGCAGTTGGCGGTGTCGGTGGTCAGGTTGGCGCAGTAGTTGCCGCAGCAGCTCTCGCCGAAGCCGCAGGCGGCGGTGCCGCACATGCACTGACCGCCCGAGCAGGTCAGGCCCACGCCGCAGGCGTTGCCGCAGGTGCCGCAGTTGTAGACGTCGTTGGCGGTGTCCTTGCAGGAGTTGGAGCAGCAGGTGCGTCCGCCGGTGCACTCGGCGCCGGAGCCGCAGGCGCACTGGCCGTTGAGGCAGGCGTTGGCGCCGGTGGAGGAGCAGGCGCGGCCGCAGGCGCCGCAGTTGAGCAGGTCCGTGGAGGTGGTGCGGCAGGCGAACACGCCGCCACCGACGTCACAGCAGGTCTGGTTGGTCTGGCAGGGGGTGCCGACGGCGGCGCAGGCGTCGACGCAGGTGCCGTTGGTGCAGGTGCCGCTGCAGTAGTTGCCCACCGCGCCGCAGTTGTTGGGATCGGAGAACAGGTCCACGCAGCCGCCGGAGTAGCACACCTTGGGGGACTCGCAGGGGCAGGGCGACGCGCACGTGGAGTTCTGATCGGTGCTCCCGATGCAGACCTTGGGAGCCACGCAATAGGAGGAGCAGGGGCCCGTCGTGTTGTTGGTGATGTTGTTGTTGTTGACGTTGGAGGTGTTGTTGCTCTCGCTTTTCTTGCTGGAAGCGCAACCGACAACGAAAAGAACCGCTACGAGAATCAGACCGAGGTGTTTCATGGGGGGCACCCTCCTTTGGTAGAAAATTCATACCACAACAATGCCCGCGGACAAGAATTTTTCCTGAAAATGTTTTCAGGTAACATCTGTTATTGCGCCCGGGGTCGCAAATGTCGGGTTTTCCTTGAAAAAATGAAATCCGGGCTCAGGGGGTCGGGGGTTCCCAGGCGGGCATCGAGGCGGTGCCCTTGAAAAGGAGGGCCGCGGCGCCGCCCACGAGGGGGCTGATGTAGATCCCGGCGGGGGTCGACGCGCTGCCGTTGGACTGGTAGGCGATCAGGTTGCAGTGGGGGCTCCATGTGGGGTTCTCCGCGTCGCCGGCGCCGTCAGGGGTGACCTGCCAGCCCTGCGAGGACGCCACATTGTACACGTAGATGACGCTCTCGTTGCCCACCAGCTGGGTGAAGGCCAGGTATTCGCGTTCGTCGGATTTGCACCACCGGGGGGTGAACGTGCGGTTGGGGGTGGAGAGCAGCAGCTTCTGCTCGGTGCCGTCGGCGTTCATGATGTAGATCTGGGCGCGGCCGTTGCGGGCCGACACGAAGGCCACGCGGCGGCCGTCGGGGGAGAACGCCGCGCTGGTGTCGATGTCGTGGTGGGTGGTCAACTGCTTCTCGATGCGCCACTTGCGGGTCGTCACGAAGTCGGTCTTCAGCACGAACAGATCGGGGCTGCCGGCGTGATCCATGGTCAGCGCGATCCGCAGGCCGTCGGGAGTGAACGTGGGGGAGTGGTTCATGCCCGGCATGGCGCTGATGCGGTGCGGTTCACGGGACAGATCGGTGGGCACGATGTACAGATCCTGGTTGTTGCGGATGTTCGACGTGAACAGGATGTTCCGCCGGTCCGGCGACCAGACAGGGCCCCGGTTCATCGACGTGGCGAAGCCCGCCAGGATGCCCTTGTCGGAGGCGATCTCGGCGTTGCCCGCGTCCACCGTCAACAGGCGGATCACGCTGCGGCCGGGGCCCTGCTTGTCGACGTAGGCCATGCGCGTGCCGAAGGCGGCGAACCGGCGCTTGAGGATCACCTTCATGATGTCGTTGGTCAGGCCGTCGAGGAGGCGGCCCTGCCCCAGGGCGTCGATGCCGGCGGGGATCTCCACGGAGAGGGTCGCGAGCTCGGCGCGCTTGACGCTGCGCACGGGGGCCCGCTGGCCGACCTTGACCACCAGCGCGACCGCGCCGTTCTTCTCCGTCGCCTCGAAGGCGAGCACCGTCCAGTCCGGGATCTGATCCTCGGGCTTGTTGGCGGGCTCGGCCTTGGGCCCGAACTTCTCCTGGAACTGGAACATCGCCGTGAGCTTCAGGTTGCCGCGCACCCGCTGCATGTACGTGTCGATGCGGGCCTTGAGCTTCTCGCCCCCCTTGTTCTCCAGCACCATGAAGTGCGGCGGCGGCGGCGGGCAGAAGCACAGTTGATCGGGCGGGCAGTTCGGGATGGGGCATTGGACCGCGGCCGCGACCGGGGTCCAGAGCAGCAGGGTCAGGAACAGGATCAAAGAGCGCATGAAGCCTCCTTTGTGGCGGG
>PHBF01000125.1 GCA_002841905.1 Deltaproteobacteria bacterium HGW-Deltaproteobacteria-17 | reverse complement strand
CGCCAGGACCGCCCGGGCGCCCCGCTGCACCCAGTGCAGGGCGCCGTCGCAGGCGGCCTCTCCACCGCCCACGACCAGCAATCGGCGCGCGTTCTCAGGGATCTCACAGAACTCGTGGAAAACGGGCAGCGCCTGCCCTGCCAGCGCCCACGGCAGGGGCTGTGTCCCGATGGCCCACACCACCGCGTCCACACGCTCGACCGCCCCCCCCACGCGCGCCACCTCCACACCGGTCCCGGATTCACAAGATCCCGTCGCCTGGGCCGGCTCCGGTTGCAGACCGAACGTCGAGGCGTGCTCCCTGAGACGATCACAGCACGCTGATCCCGGGGCACCCACGGGCATGCCCGGCCAGTTCTCTACGGCCCGCGCGTTGCGGAGCAGACCGCCGATGTCCCCGGTCCGGTCCCACCACGACACCCGCGCGCCGAGCCGGTGCAACTGCACCGCCGCGGCGACGCCGCCGGGTCCCGCACCGACGACGAGCACGCTCAACGGCACAGCGCCACCGCCTGCCCGGCCGTGAGCATCCCGGAGAAGCCCGAAGCCATCGCCACGAGCGCGCCGAGATGCAGCCGCTCGGAGGACGAGGCGCAGCCGTCGATGACGACGAAGGGTTCAAAACCCTGCACGAAACCTGCACGCACCGTGGACTCCACGCAAAGATGCGTGAGCACGCCGGCCACCAGGATCTGGGAGCACCGGAGCTGCCGCAGGTGATCGGCCAGGGAGGTCCCGAAGAACGCATCGTAGGTGTCCTTGTCGAGCACGAGATCGCCTGGCCCGGGGCAGGCCGGCGGCACCAGCGCGGCCTCGGGATCCCGCGCGTCGAGGACGTTCCCGTAGAACCTGCCATGGACGCTGTGTTGCGGTGGGTGAGCATGGCCGTGCCGGGAAAAGACCACCGGTCGTCCGGCGGCACGCCATGCGCCGATCAACCCCGCAAGCGGTGCGACGCAGGCCTCGAACGCCGGCAGGGCATGGGACCCGGCAGGATCACAGAAAGCACGCTGAACGTCGACCACCAGAAGGGCGGCGGCGCCCGGCTCCAGCCGCCAATGATCACGGGTCGGCGTGTTCGCACGGATCTCCTCTTGCCAACGATGCGTCTTTTCAACCCTGTTGTGGGAGGTCAGGTAGGCTTCTGCGCGCATGCGAGCTCTCCTGCAAATCCGTCGCCTTCCTGTCGGACGCACCGCACGTCCACCAGGCCCGGCGACATCGGGGCCAGGGCAGGAAACCGGACCTGGAAGAACGGGCCGGCCATGCCCGAAGCCACGCCGTCGGCGCCGGTCTCCTCCACCGCGACCTCCACCGTGCGCCCCTGCTGTCCGGCCAGAAAGGACGCGCGCAGCCCGGCCGCGACCTGCCGCAGCCTCGCGGCCCGCGCCTTGACGATCTCGGCCGGCAGGGCCTTCATCGAAGCCGCCGCCGTCCCCGGGCGCGCAGAGAACGGAAACACGTGGAGATAGGAGAAGCCGCAGCGTCGCACGAACTCGAGCCCGTCGGAGAAGGCCTCCTCGGTCTCCCCCGGGAATCCGGCGATCACGTCGGCCCCGATGGCACAGCCCGGGGCGGCCGCTCGCACCGACGCCACCAGCTCCAGATAGGTCCCCGTCCGGTTGGGACGACGCATGGCCGAAAGTGTCGTGTCGGTCGTGCCCTGCAGCGGCAGGTGGAGGTGGGGCGCCAGCCTGGGATGGCCCAGCAACGCCACGAGACCCGGGTCCACGGTCTCGGGTTCGACCGAACCCAGGCGTATCCGGCGACCCTCCGGCGTGCGATCCAGCAGCCGTGCCACGAGCCCGGCGATCTCCCGGCGGGGCTGCAGATCCCGTCCCCACGCACCCAGGTTGATGCCGGAGAGCACCACCTCGGCCACGGGATCGGCGAAGAACCTGTCCAGCTCGGCGAGGACGTCCTCCGGAGGACGTGACACCGACGGCCCGCGCGCCAACGGGATCACACAGTAGGCGCACCGGTTGTCACAGCCGTTCTGCACCATCAGCGGGGGACGCCCTGCCGAGGGCCACAGCGGGGGCGCACCGGCGGTCTCCACCAGCGGTCCGAGATCGAACCGCCCGGCGATCCACCCGGGAATCTCCGCCTTGCGATCCCGGGGAAACACCACCACACCGGGCTCGATCTCCCGGGCCGGCTCCGGGTGGATGTCCACATAGCAGCCCGTCAGGACGATCAACCCTTCCGGGGAGAACCGGCGGGCCCGGGGGATCATCTGCCGGGTGTCACGCTCGGCGGTCCGGGTGACCACACAGGTGTCGATCACCGTCACGTCGGCGGGTTGCCCGAAGTCGATGATGTCCACGAGGGGATAGAGGCGCTCGATGAACCTTCGGATTTCGTACTGGTTGACCCGGCAACCCAGGCTCAGAAAGGAGACGACGGGCCGGTTCATGCTGGAATCAGAAGGAAAACTCGGCCGAGAGCAGGAAGTCGAACGCGGCAAAGCCGCCGCTGCCCACGTCGTTGCGGAAGGAGGGGCCCATCAGGAGACCGACCTCCGCCCCCACGGAGAACTCGTCGGAGAAGGCGTAGCGGAGTCCGCCGGCGCCCCTCACCACGATGGCCGCCCCGTCGTTGGGTCCGTTGGAGATGATGAAGGACACACCGGTGAGCACGCGTGCATAGGGATTGAGGGGGATGTCCCAGGCAGGCCAGTTCAGGAACTGCATCATGATGCCGACCAACGCATCGGCGCCAAAGCCGCTCAGCCCACCGCAGATGGTGGGTTTTCCGATCTCGTCGGTGGTCTCGCAGCGCCCGCCGAAGGCGGCCGCGAAATGGGAGTCGAGCCAGAACGCGCGGCTGATCTGCCAAGCGTACTGGACGGCGAACAGGAAGCCACCGGGGCTGTTGTCGGTCAGGCCTGCACGCAGGCCCAGGCTCGCCGACACCAGGTTCGGACCCCGGGCGGACAGGCGCGGCAGGGTCACCTTCAGATACCCCGGATCCACCGTGCGGGTGAGGACCGTCTCCTCGGTCGTGGTGGTCACGGCCGTGGCGTCCACGGTGCCGGTCGCGTCCACGGTGCCGGCGCCATCAGGGACGGCCGCCTTTCCGGTGGGGCTCTCGGCCGGAGGCAAGGCCACCACGGAACTGTCACTGCCGGGAGGAAGATTCGGGCCGCTCTGCGCGAAGGCCACGGAGGAACCCAGGTACCAGAACAGGGAAGCGGATATCAGGAGGAATCGTTTCATGAAGCGGCACCACCTCGTGCGCGGTCGGGACCCCGGCTCAGACCAGCAGGTCCTCGGCGGGCATGGAGACCTCGGATCGGGCCCGCACCGTGTGCTGGGTCCGTTCGATGGCCACCGAGTAGACGTGCGAGAGCAGATCCGGATACTGAACGGCCAGCTGCTGGAAAGCCTCGCGCTTGAGCGAAAGCAGGACGGCACCGTCGGAGTGCACCTTCACGGTGGCCGTGGCGGCGCTCTCCCGGATCAGCGAGATCTCCCCGAACACCTCGCCGGCGGCGAGGGTGGTCAGCCGCAGGAGATCCTTGCCGGAGCCGGTCTGCACGTCCACTTCCCCGGAAGCCACCAGATACAGGCCGGAGGACGGCTTGCCCTCACGCACCACCTCGGCCCCGGCATCGAAGATCTCGGGCACGAAGGCGGAGGCGACGGCCAGCTTGGCTTCCCGGGACAGCAACTTGAACAGCGGAGAGGTCGCCAGCAGGTTCTGCAGGAGCCGCATCCGGGTGTAGCGCGCCAGCTCGTCGGCCAGCTTCGGGTCGGTCTCGAGCACGCTCTCGAGCAGATCCCAGGGGATGCGAAGCACCACCGAAGGCTCCTGCGCGGCGATGGAGGCCGAGCGCGGGCTCTGGGTCACCAGGGCCATCTCGCCGAAGAACGAGCCTGATCGTAAAAAACCAAGGCGGCTGCGGATGTCCTGCTCCTCGCGGAACACCTCGAGCAGACCCGACACCAGGATGAACAGGTTGCTGTCGGTGTCGCCCTGCTTCATCACCAGATCGCCTGCAGAGTGGAACGTGACCTCGCCGCGGCGCAGGATCGACTGCAGGGACTTGTCTCCCATGGCGGAGAACAACGGGACCTTCCAGCCCTGCGCAGGCGGCAGGAGGGCCAGTTTCCCGATGGCACCCTCCCAGGCCTTCACGGCCGCTGAGGTGAGCTCGTCCTCGTCCACAGAGGACAGGGGCGGCTCCTCCTCCGAATCCACGGCGGCACCCACCGGCGGCGGCGCCCGGTGCTCGACCGGATTGTCCGGGCCGAACGTCTTCAGGAACCGCACCGTCAGTTGGTCGTCGAGTTCATCAGGAACCCGACCCAGGAACACGAGCACTGCGAGGGAAGCCGGGAAATTGGCCGTAGCCAAATAATAATCATACAGACCGGTGGCACAGGCCATGGGCACCTTGTCCGGACAGCATACCGACAGGGCCGCGAGCAGGTCCAGATGGGCCCCCGGTTCCGCCGGCGCGAGCCCCAGTTTCCAGGTGGCCAGGTGCAGCGCCTCGAAGGGCTCACCCTTGGCGAGTGCTTCTCTCGGATTCAGGTTCATCGTTAAAACCTCAGCAAGGGAATTCCGGGGGTGTAGACGGGGTCACCGCCGAACCCCATCGGACGGCTCTTGGTCCCGTTTGTGCTGTTGGCCTGATCCTGTCCGGAGACGACGATGCCGATGACGATCACGCCTACTACGGCCACGCCGACCCAGAACCACCACTTGCCCGTGATCGAGTCCGCGGGACCCAGGATGCCCGGGCCGCCACCATCACCGTAGAAACTGCCACCACCGCTGAAGGTGCCGCCGCCCTTGGCGTTGAGCTCTTCCTGCAGGAACTGCACGCGGTTCTGGACCGTGTAGCGATCGGGCCAGCCGGGCTGGATCGCCGGCGCGTTCAGATACGTCTTGTAATGCGTCACGGCCAGTTTGTAGTTGCCTTCGCGGTCGTAGGTCACGCCGATGTCGTAATCCATCTTGTGGGTGTACAGGCTGGCGGCCGTGGCTTCATTCTTGAGTTGTTCCAGGATCTGCCGCGCCTCGGCGGGCTTGCTCTCCGCCACCAGACGGCGGGCCTGCTCGTACATGCCCTTCAACTTCTTCTGCAGGGCGACCGTGGAGGGCGTCGTGGTCTGCAGGGACTTCTCCAGCCGCTCGATGGTCTTGAGCACATCCTCCTTGGAGGGCATGTTCTTGAAAACGATCTTGGAGGCGTGGTACAATTTATAGGATTCCACCGCCTCGGCGGACTTGCCCTCGGCTTCATAGCAGAGCCCGATGTAATATTCGATCCACTCCTGATACCGGTTGCTGGCCTGCATGTTCGCCCGGGCGGCCGTGAACTGCTTGCGGGCCTCGGCGAACTGGTTCTGGCGATACCGCGTCTGACCCTCGGTCCACAAGGCCTTGGTCTTGGCGTCCATCGACAGGGAGGAAGTGGAGGCCTCCTCCTTCTCCAGGTATTTCTCGAGGTCCTGGATGTGCCTCTGGACCCGGCTACGATCGGGCCATCCCTTCTGGATGGTGGAGGCCGCGATGTACAGGCGGTAATGCTTGATCGCGTTGACGTAATCCTTCTGCTGGTGGTAGCAGTAGGCGATCTTGTAATCAATGATTTCCTGATAGATGCTGGCCCGTTGGGCGAGGTCCTTGACCTCCTGGTACAAGGCCAGGGCGCTGGTCAGGTTTCCCTTGGTGGCGTAGTCGTCGGCCCGCTTGTACAGGTCCGAGACGGTCTTCTTCGCCTTCTCGAGCTCGACGGTCTTGTTCGTCTCCTGGGCGAGCTTGGCCTCGAGCTCGCGGATCTTGGCCTCGACGGACTCCAGGCTCGCGATCTTGTCGTTGACCTTCTCACTGCCGGCATAAATCTTGAACGACTTGATGGCTTCCTTGTAGTTGCCCTCGCGCTCCAGGCACAGGGCGATCCGGTAGTCGATCACCTCGCTGTACGTCTCGTCCTCCAGCGCCATGCGTTTGACCTCCAGGAACAGGGCGCGGGCCTCGACGTACTCGCCCTTCTCGAACTTGGCTTTCGCGCTGTCGTAGATGGACTTGTAGATCGGGGGGTTCTGCGCCGAGACGATCGAGGCCCGGGTTCCGAGCAAAGCCACCATCATTGTCAAAGTCATCAATAGGTACTTCATGAAATTCCTTCCTTACCCGGGACCTTCCGGACCCGGGCGCACCCTGGCTGGTTTGCCTAGTCCCAAATATCGGGGTCCATGCCCATGGGCGTGGTCATCACCGGATCCATCACCGGATTCATCACCGGGTCCATCACCGGATTCATCACCGGGTCCATCACCGGGTTCATCACTGTCGTCATTGTAGGCTCCATGCTGCCGGAGCGGATCTTCTCGAGGCTGACCTTCACCCGGGCGGGTCCGTTGGCCGCGATTTCCTTCGTGGCCGTCTTGTACCCGTCACGCTTGATCTCGACCTGGATCTTGGTGCCCTTCTCGACCTTGAGCGTGGCCGGAGAGTCCATCTCCTCGCCCGACGACAGCACCGTGATGCGGGGCGGCGGGGTCAGCGCGTCGACGTTGGTCAGCACCATGATCGCCGTGGTCTCCACGACGGGCATGGGCGGGTCCACCGGCATGGGCGGGTCCACCGGCATGGGCGGGTCCACCGGCATGGGCGGGTCCACCGGCATGTCGGCGTTGTTACTGGCCGGCATCGGGGGATCGGCGGGCATGTCGCCGTTGTTGGCGGGCATGTCGCCGTTGTTGGCGGGCTTGTTGTTGGCCTGGGCCACGGCGTTGTTGGCCGCGGGCTTGTTCCCGGAGGAGTCGCCCTTGTCGCGCAGGAAGAACCACCACCCGGCAGCGCCGCCGCCGCCCAGCAGCAGGATGACCAGGAACGCGATCAACACGCCCTTTCCGCCGCCGCCTTCACGCGTGCCGGAGACGGTGGTGCTCTGGCCGGCGAACGGCCCCTGGGTCTGGTAGGCGCTGGGCATCCCCATCCCGGTGCCGCCGGCCGATGCCGGAGGCGGGGGCGCCATGCCGTAGGGGCCCGTGCTCTGGCCGGGCTGGAAGGAACCCGTGGCCGCGGATCCCGGGGGCGGCGGGAGGTTCATCATCGCCGGAGGCACGGGCTCGCCCAGCCCCAGCTCCACCATCACCCGGCGGAGATCCATGATCAACTCGCCCATGTCCTGGTGCCGCTTGTTCGGATCCTTGTCCATGGACTTGAGGATGAGGTCCACGACCGCCTGGGGCAGGTCCGGGCGCAGGTTCCGGGGCTCGGGGGGGGCCGCGGTGATGTGCTGCGTGAGGATGCCCATGAAGGACTCGGCCTTGAAGGGCACGCTCCCGGTGAACATCTCGTACATGATGACGCCCACGGAGTAGATGTCCGTGCGATGGTCCAGGGCCTTGCCCATGGCCTGCTCGGGCGACATGTAGTGCGGCGTGCCGAAGATGGTGCCGGTCTTGGTCAGGCCGTGGCCCTCGCCGTCGGACGAGGTCATCTTGGCGATGCCGAAGTCGAGGATCTTGACCTTCTCGCGACCCTGCTTGTCCCGGATGATGAACACGTTCTCGGGCTTCATGTCGCGGTGCACGATGTTCTTGGCGTGGGCCGCGCCCAGGCCTTCGGCGATCTGCACCATGAAGTCGAACCCGCGGGCCAGATCCATGGCACCTTCGAGCATCAGGTCGGCCAGCGGATG
>PHBF01000124.1 GCA_002841905.1 Deltaproteobacteria bacterium HGW-Deltaproteobacteria-17 | reverse complement strand
CGACGTGGACGCTGTAGTTGGCGATGTCGAAGTCCCAGGCCGCGAAGAGGTTGTGACGTGTTCCGCTCAACTGGAGGCGTCCGAAGAAGCCGCGAGGGGTGTCCACCGTCGTCCGGTAGCCGAACAGGAAATGCAGGCCGTCGAGCATGCCCAGGCGCAGGAACATGGCCGAGAAGCCGATCAGCGGGGAGCTAGGGTAATCCTCGCCGTCCTCCATGAAGAACCCGATCTGGTATCCGATGGAGAAGAACGCCGTGTCGAAGGCGGCGTCCACGCGAATGTCGCTGCCGGAGACCTCGGATCCCAGGAAGCCCCGCCAGGAGACGCCCAGCGTCAGCGGCATGCGGGACTGGTATTCGTAGTGGACCTGGGTTCCCAGGGAGGGATCCCCGAACAGAAAGCCCGGCGTCACGGTGCCGATCACGCGCTGGACCCCCCCCCAGCGCACGATGCGGTCGATCTGGGGCAGCTTCTCCTCGTTGAAGAACTGGACGATATCACCGACCTTCACGTCCTCGCCTTCGGCCAGGCGGGCCCTCGACACCTGCTCCTCCACCTCGTACAGGGTCAGCACGGCCTGCAGCCGGGTGCGCGCCGAGACGCGGTCCCGACCGTGAAGCGGGTTGTATTCGCTGTGACGTCCCGCCGAGAGCACGCGGATCCTGTCTCCGGCGCGGAAGCCATCGGCCTCACCCAGGCTGATCGTCACGATGCCGCTGTGGATGCGGGTGATGCGACCGGTGGCCTTCTCCCGCTCACCTGCGGCCGTTGCAGGCGGCGGCGCCTTGAGGCTGCCCTCCCGCACCGGCACGACACCGGCGGGGTCGAGCAGGAAAACCTGGCTGCGACGCACGGGCCGGACCACGAACAGGTAGGGATCATCGTAGATCAGGCCCGACAGCGTCCCCTCGACGTCGAGGTGGGTCACGCGTTCGAGCTTGAACTTCCAGTCCACCCGGAACACATCCACGCCGTGGCGGGCTGTCGCCACATACACACGTTCACGCCCCAGCGCGACGCCGACCACCTCGGACTTGAAGTACGCCTCGTCGAGCCGGGAGCCGTGATCGTCCATCAGGAAGAGCCGTTCCCCGGTGAAGCGCACCAGCAGGCGGCGGCGGAACTGCTCCCATTCAAGGCGAGGTGCGTCGGCCGATTTCGGCGGTGCCTCGACGATCTTCACCTCCACCGGAGCCGGCTCCGCCGCGGCAGCGGGAAACACGAACAGGCACAGGGCCGGTACGATCCATGGCAACAATCGGTTCCACATCGCGGCCTCCTGCTCAGAAACGGTATTCAAGCCCGGCGGAGAAGGTCGTCCCCTCCACCAGGTACTGTTTGTCGTTGTTGACGACGCCGCCCGTGGTCTCGGTGTAGTACGGCGCGATCCGTGTGTAGCCCAGCGTCACAGGCACGAGGAAGCTCCCCGGACCACCGTTGCCGCGCAGGTAGGTGCGCAGTCCGAGGCCGGCATGGATGATGGTGCGGCCGTCGCCGAAGAAGCGCGTGAACAGGTTCACGCCGGCCATCAGCGGGACGTTGAGCTCGGTGTGGATCATGCCCACCATCGCCCGACGCTTGTTGTCCTTGTTGTCGCGGGAGTAGACCGCCTGGAACTGGAACTGGACGTTGAGACCGTCGAGGGACCCGAGCCGCATGCGCTGCAAAAACACACCGCCATGGCGGTTGTGCGGGCTCTCCCCGTCGAGCACCGGCATCTGGTAGCCGAAGCCGGCGCCGATCTCGAACGAGTTCGTCTCATAGGAGGCCAGCACGAAGAAATTGCCTCCTGCGACGTTGGCCGTGTCGAACTTCGAGGTGCCCAGGATCGGCAGCGGGTCCACGCCGGCCTGCACCTTGAATGGCCAGAACGAGTGGTAGTGGACCGAACCACGAAGGATCATGGACATCACGCTGTTGTCGCCGTCCTCGCCCGTCCCGATCAGGGGCAGGATCTCGATTTCGGCTCGCCACTGGTCACGAAAGCGGGCGGGCATGAGCAGCGATCCGGTGATGGGCCGCTCGGTGAAATACACAAAGTCACCGACCTTCGGGTCGTCGCCGCGGCCGAGCCGGATCGCGACCTGGTCACCTTCTGCCTGGATGACGCGGGCCACGCATAACAACTCCATGGAGACCTGCGGGCGGGATTTCCCGAGCACCGGATCGTATTTCCTGTCCCGGCGGGCCGAACGGATCTCCAGAAAGTCCCCGATGCCGGCGGAGACACCCCTGTCAAGCTTGATGGTCGCAAACCCGCGGTCCACGTGCCGCACGGTGCCGATGCGCTCACCGGTCTTACGGGCGCCGTTGGCGCGCTTCTCCAGTTCGGGATCCAGCAGCACCTCGGACATGGCCAGCGGGCGGTCCTTGTCCAGGTCCACGCGGTACGCACCGATGTCGTAGGAGGCCGTCACCAGCACCAGCAGGTTGCCGTCGACCCGGAAATCCACGATGTCCTTGCCCTTCTCCAGCACGGAGATGGTCTTCATCGCCAGCGGATTGTCCACGTCGATGACGACCAGCCCTGCCGTCCCGCAGGCGGCGATCAGCCAGCGGCCACGCACCTCCCAGCGACGCGGAGCGGCAGGCAGCATCAGCGTCCCCACCATGTCCGCCCCCTTCCAGGCCTGGACCTCCAGCCCCGAGATGGTGAACCGCGGATCCATGGTCGCAGCCGGGGGAGGGACGGTCACCATCGGGGAGCCGTCATCGGTGGGCTGTGCAGCCGGCAGGGGCACCGGCGCGGCTGCCGGTGGCGCGGCGGCCGGCACCGGCGGTTGCTTGGCCCGTGCAGGGACCGCTCCCACGATCAGGATCAACATTGCAAGGAGACAGACGGATGGCTTCATGATCAACCTCTCAATGACCGGCCCAGGAAGCCGGACACAACATGAAAAATTCACCGAGTCGGGACGGATCCACGTTGCCGCCCGACAGGACGATCCCCACGCGCAGGCCGCTGAGCCGGTCCCTGTTCGCGAGCACGGTGGCCAGCCCGACCGCGCCGGAGGGCTCCACCACCAGCTTGAGGCGCGTGTAGATCAGTTCCATGGCAGCCAGGATCTCGGCCTCCGTGGCGGTGAGGATGTCCTCCAGGTGCGTGCGCAGGATCGAAAACGGCAGCTCTCCCAGGGAGGTGCGCAGCCCGTCGGCCACGGTGTCGGGGTAGGTCGACGGGATGATCCCGCCCGCGGCCAGCGAGCGTCGTGCGTCGTCGGCCAGCAGCGGCTCGGCGCCGAACAGGCGGATCCTCGGGGACAGGTGCCGGGCGGCGACGCATACCCCGGCGCACAGCCCGCCTCCGCCCACGGGGACGACCAGGGCATCCAGGTCGGGCGTGTCCCCGAGCATCTCCAGCCCGATCGTCCCCTGCCCGGCCATGATGTCCGGATGATCGTAGGGCGGCACCAGCACCGCGCCGGTCTGGTCCATCACGGCCGCGCAGGTGGTCTCCCGCGCCGCCAGCGTGGGCTCGCACAGGACCAGTCGGGCGCCGTAACCCTCGATGGCGTCCTTCTTCACGCGGGGCGCCGTGGACGGCACCACCACATGGCACTCCAGGCCGTGGGCCCGCGCCGCGTAGGCCAGCGCCGCGCCGTGGTTGCCCGCGCTGTGGGTGGCCACGGCCCGCACCCCTGCGGCGGCCAGCACGGCGACGGCCGACGTCGCACCACGGCACTTGAAGGAGCCCGTCCGCTGCAGGTTCTCCGGCTTGAACACCAGCCGAAGCCCCGCGATCCGGTCCAGCAGCTGCGAGGTCACAGGCACGGTGCGGTGGCAGAACGGCGCGATGCGCGTGGCGGCGGCCACGACGTCTTGAAAATGGATGGCTGCGGGCATGCCCACTCCTTCGGGTCAGGCTAGAGTGGCGCAAATGATCGATGGGGTCAAGGGAGGACTCGACGGAAGGAGGTGGGGCCGGTTGATTTTTAAAGCGGGGATTTATTCGACGATGTACGGACGCGTGGTGTTGCCGGCGCCCCAGAAGTCGAAGTTGGCGTCGGCGGAGATCTCGGTGGATTCAGCCGTGTCGACGTCGATCACGATGTATTCGCCCTGCTTGGTGAAGCCGTAGACCTTGTCGCCCCAGAAGCCCAGCGCGAAGATCCGCTTGTAGCCGGTCTCGCCGATGATGCGGGCGTCGCCGGTGGCGGGGTCGATCTCGGCGAGCACGTCGGAGGTGCAGCCCGTGCCCGTGTAGCCGGCGGCGCACTTCAGGGTCGCGTAGGTGTGGTACTCGGTCAGCCCGGTCTGGACCGACACGATGTCGCCGGAGGAGACGTAATCGTAGTTCGGGGGATCGTAGTAGCCGTGGGACACGAAGATGGCGTTCAGATCCTCGGCGTAGGCGTCGATCTCCATCCATTCACCGTCTTCGGCCGTGGCGCCCATGAGCACGTCGCGGTTGAGGTCGTTGGCATCCACACCCTTGACATAGGACAACGCGAAGAAGTTCGGCGGGACGGGGTCGGTCGGGAACTGGCGCAGCAGGGTGCACTCGGCGGTCTCCTTGTTGATCCGGTAGAGCGCCTTGGCCGTGATGCCGACCATGTTGCGGTCCTGGTCCAGGGCGATGTCGTAGAACATGCTGTCCCTGTTGAGATCCTTGTTGTCCCGGCAGATGCCGTTGAACTCGCCCACGAGGACCATGTCGGCGCTCTCGCCCGGATCGATGTAGTACAGCGAGAACTCGGTGTGCACGTAGACCCGGCTGTTGGCCGGCGGCGTCCAGTTGTTGGTGTTGTTGGTGTTGTTCGTGTTGTTGATGGGGCCCTCGCACCAGGAGGTGTCGAAGGTCTGGCAGTTGGCCGCGCACTGCAGGACGCCGGAGGTGAAGCTCTGGCTCAGGCAGGTCTGGCCGGCCAGGTTGACCCCGTCGCAGACCTCGCCGAGGTCGATGACGCCGTTGCCGCAGGTGGCATTGTTGAAATTATTTGTGTTGTTGGTGTTGTTGCTCTTGGAGGTCGTGCAGGACACGGCCATCGAGAGCGTCAGAACGAAAAGAAGAACAGAAGATTTCATCGAAAATCCCTCCGAAAGCCGTGTACCTTAGCATGAAAACGACCGTGGGAAACGCTTTTTTCTTGAAATTCAGGAAAAGATGCGAAGCGGATCACACCGACGGAAAGGGGCCGGACAGGTCAGACTTCGTCCATGTAATAGTCGAGGCCGAGGTTGGTGATCAGGGTCTCACCCATGATGTAGCGGAGGGTATTCTCGAGCTTGTTCTGCTGCTGGAACAGGTCGTGGATCGGGGCCAGCCCCGGGCCCGTCTGCGGGCTCTTCCAGTAGAACGACAGCCACTCCTGCACGCCCGACCAGCCGCAGCGCTGGGCCAGGTCGGTGAACAGCACCAGGTCCAGGCACACGGGAGCGGCCAGGATCGAGTCGCGGCACAGGAAGTTGATCTTGATCTGCATCGGGTAGCCCATCCAGCCCACGATGTCGATGTTGTCCCAGCTCTCCTTGTTGTCGCCGCGCGGCGGGTAGTAGTTGATGCGCACCTTGTGGTGGATCTCGCCGTACAACTGCGGATAGAGCTCGCCGTTGAAGATCGTGTCGAGCACGGAGAGCTTGCTCTCCTCCTTGGTCTTGAAGGACCCCGGATCGTCGAGGACCTTGCCGTCGAGGTTGCCCAGGATGTTGGTGGAGAACCAGCCCTCGACGCCCAGCATGCGGGCCTTGAGCCCCGGCGCGATGATGGTCTTCATGAGCGTCTGCCCGGTCTTGAAGTCCTTGCCGCCGATGGGCACGGTGTTGGCGCGCGACAACTCGAGCAGCGCCGGCGCGTCCACGGTCAGGTTGGGCGCCCCGTTGAGGTAGGGGATCCCCTTCTTGAGGGCCGCATAGGCGTAGATCATGCTCGGCGCGATCTCGGGGTGGCTCTCGGACAGGCCCGCCTCGAAGGCGGCCAGCGTGCGGTGCACGTCGGAGACCGGCGTGAAGGTCTCGGTGGAGCCGCACCACAGCACGACCACGCGGGAGACGCCGGTGCGCGCGACGAACGCGTCGATGTCGGCCATGACCTGCTCGGCGAGGTCCATCTTCGACGGACCGGACTTCACGTGAACGCCCTGCAGGTTCTTCACGAACACCGGGTCGAACACGGCCTTCATCGGCTCGATGGCCTCCAGCGGCTTGCGGATCTTGTCCAGCAGGCCCTGCTCGAGCACGCGGGAGCGGCAGGCCACCTCGTAGGCGTTCTGGCCGTGGAGATCCCAGGCACCCCAGACGATGTCCGAGAGGTTGGCCAGCGGCACGAACTCATGAATCAGGGGGTTGCGGTTTTCGGTGCGCTTGCCCAGGCGGATGCGCCCCATCTGCGTCAGGCTGCCGATGGGCGCGCCCAGCTGGCGCTTGGCGGCTTCGACGCCGGCGACGAAGGTGGTGGCCACGGCCCCGAGGCCCGGGATCAGGACGCCGAGCTTGCCGTCGGCAGGTTTCACGTTCACTTTCTTGTCAGTCATTACACACCTCATAAAGCGGAATCTGGCGCATGGAACCGGTGGATCCGACCCCTTCGGAACGCGCACGATGGCCTTTGATGGCACCAACCTGATCGGATTTCAAGAGAAAAGGTCACAATCAGACATGATTGCGCAAGGCCAGCTCCACGGGATGGGGGTCCAGGTACACCTGATCCAGCAGGTAGGACTTGTCATGGAGGCGTGCATGGTGGCGCAGCAGGGTCACAGGCACGATCAACGGCACGAAACCGGACTGGTAATTCGAGATGACCTCCAGCAGCTCGGCCTTCTCCCTGGCGGAGATGTCGTGCTTGAAATACCCAAGCAGATGCTGCAGGACATTGACATGCCTGCTCACGGTCGGCCGCGTCCGCAGGCAGGTCAGCAGCAGGACCTCGTAGGACGCCAGCTGGGCCGCGAGGTCTGTCTTCACGGGGGCGGCCACGAGCTTGCCCAGCTCCTTCAACAGGGGCACGCTATGTGCCATCAATAAATATTTGTGGGCGGCGTGAAATCCGATCCAGCCGGCCACCGTCGGTGCGGCCCTGAAGTCCCGCCAGCGCCGCAGCGTGAACAGGCACTCGATGAAGTTCTCCCGGAGCGTGGGATCGTTGAGGCGGCCCTCCTCCTCCACCGGGATCAGCGGAAAACGCTCCATGAAACACCGGGCGAACAGGCCCACACCCCGCTTCAGCGGCGAGCTCCCGGGGGCACCGTAGACCTTGACCCGCTCCATCCCGGAGGAGGGCGAATCGCTCTTGAAAATGAAACCGCACAGGTCCTCGCCGGCCAGCGCCTCCACGCGACGCCGCGAGAAGTCCAGCATCCGGTCCGTCAGATCCACGCCGGAACGGACGGTGACGAGCCGTGGCGAAGCCGGATCCCCGGCCAGATGCATGGCCTCCCGCGGGACCCCCAGGCCGCACTCGACCTCGGGACAGACCGGCACGAACTCGACGTGCCGTGCCAGGACGTCCACCATCCAGTGATCCAGCTTGTGTCCACCATCGAAGCGGACGGGATTTCCCAGCAGGCAGGAACTGACGCCGATGCGGATTCTGGAGCCTTCCATGATGATCCTTTCCGGAGAGGTCAGGGCGCCGTCATCGCGGGGGCCGGCGCGGTCATCGCGGGGGCCGGCGCGACCATCGCAGGGGCCGGCGCGACCATCGCGGGGGCCGGCGCGGTCATCGCGGGGGCCGGCGCCGTCATCGCAGGGGCCGGCGCGACCAT
>PHBF01000123.1 GCA_002841905.1 Deltaproteobacteria bacterium HGW-Deltaproteobacteria-17 | reverse complement strand
TTGTCGAGATAACCCACCATCACCTGGGGCCCGCACACCGCCAGCTCACCGATGTGATCCTTGTCCTCCGGGCCGTCGCCGATGCCCAGATCGCGCTGGGGGTCCGTGCGGTCCACGATGCGCCAGTCGGTCCCGGGCATCGGGAAGCCGATGGTGCCCGAGCGCCGCATCTCATCGGTGCCGTACAGGAGGTTGGCCGACACGATCGGGCTGGCCTCGGTCAGGCCGTAGCCCTCGATCAGGGGCACGCCGGTGCGCTTCTCGAAGCCCATCTGGACGTGCGTGTGGAGGGGCCCGGCGCCGGACACGCAGAACAGGAACTTCTTCTCGACGCCGTACTTCTCGAGGTCCGGGAAATCCAGCAGCCGCTGGAAGAGCACCTCGGCGCCGATGTACAGCACCTCATGGTCCGCGATGCCGACCTTCTGGATGGTCTGACACAACTCCTCCGGGGAGGGGGGCTTCGGAAAGATGACGACCTGACCTCCCCAGGTGGAGGTCACGTTCATGATGGCCGTCATGCCGAACGCATGGAAGAACGGGATGACCGCCAATGAGGAGATGCCCGGATGCGCCTTGTAGAACCAGGCCCGCACCTGGAGCGCGTTGGACAGGATGTTGAAGTGCGTGAGCACCGCGGCCTTGGGCACCCCGGTGGTGCCGCCGGTCATGATGTACACCGCGGGATCCTCCACCGGGTTGACCGGAACCACGGGCGGATTGGGCCTCGTGCGCACCAGCTCGGCGAACGACAGGGCCTCGTGGGGCAGGGGAGCCATCGGCAGCTTCTTGAGCAGCATGCCAAGACGCTTCTTGGGCCAGGGCAGGAAGTCCCCCAGGTTGGTCCCGATCAGGAAGCGCAGTTTGAGATCGTTGCGAATTGGTGCAACTTTCTCCTTGTACAGGATATCCAGGAAAATGAGGGCCTTGGCCTGCACGCTCTCGAGCTGGTGCTTGATCTCCAGCGGCTTGTAGGTGGGGTTCACGCCCGAGACCACGGCGCCGATGCGCAGGGCGGCATGGTAGGCCACCATGTACTGGTAACTGTTGGGCAGGAGCAGGGCGATGGTCTCACCCTTCTTCAGACCCATCTCGAAGAGCGCGGTGGCGAAACAGTCGATGTCCCGGTCGAGCTCACGGTACGAGAAGCGCGAACCCAGGAACCAGACGGCGCTTCGGTTGGGCCAGCGGTGCGCGGCGTCCCGGATCAGCGTGTCCACCGTCTTCTCGGAAAACTCCAGGTTTCTCGGCACTTCCTCGGGCCAGTGGGAGGAGAACCAGGGTCTCTCCGGAGAAACGAAATACGACGAATTGAGCATGTCCGACTCCTCGGTCTGTTTCAGTTTTTGGTGCCGTACAGGGAGCCACCGAACTGTTCGACGAGCAGGTCGTCATAGCGGTCCGCGAGCGTCCCGATGCGACGGATCATGTCCGTGACCGCGGTGACGGACAACTCCCGGGCGTTGCGCTCGACCTTCAGGATGACCTTGTTGTCGCGGATCGCGAAGGCGGCCCCCACCAGCTCGTTGCTCGCGTTGAGCCCCAGCAGCGTGGGGTACAGGTTCAGGTTCACCTGCGGGGTGAGCACCAGGATCGGGGAGAAGATCTGGAGCGTCTGGTTGCGCTGGCCCCAGGTCAGGGAGATGAAGATGCTCGCCGAACCCTTGGTCAGGCCCCAGGCCATCATCGAGGTCTCCTGGGTCTCCAGCCGGTTCTGGCGCGGGTCCAGCCCGAAGTGGGTGGAGAGCGCCTCCTCCACCACGCGGGAGGCCTCCTGAAACGACAATCCTTCCGAATCACTCATGTCTACTCTTCCTTTTTCACTTCATCCGGACGCAGCCGGGCCACTTCCTCTTCGAGGGACTCGATGCGGGAGACGAGCTGGCCCATCGTGGTCTGCATCTGCTCCATGATGTCGAGGAGGTTCTCCAGCTCGGTGAACAACTGATCGACCTCGTCCTCGTCTTCGAGCTCGTCGTCGTCCTCCTCGGCCCCTTCGATCTCCTCGCCGTTCTCGCGCGCCAGTTGGGCCGTCTGATAATCCGTGCCGCAGGCCGGACACACGTCCACGGAGGGTCCGAGCCAGAGCTTGCAGCCCGGGCACTCGCGCCCCTCGAGCTGCTGCTTGCGGTGCGCCACGAGCAGCTCCACCGCCTCGGACTCGCGGCCGGTCTCCACGTACAGCGTCGCATGACCGAGGCTGCCCGACAGGCTCTTGAACAACTTGGAGTCGTGCTCGACCACCCGCCAGGGAATCTTCTGCTCATCGAGCCGGACCACCACCTGCTCCATCTCGAAGATGGATTCGAGGGTCGCCACGGATACGAGTTCCACATCGGGAGGACAATTTTCAAACGAGGCCATTGTATTCCTTTCTGCGGGAACGGATCACCGGGTAGTTGTCACACGGTGGCGTCCACGTTTCTGAGGGTCTTATCTGATTTGAAAATCAAGGGATTGTCAAGCAGAAGTTCTTATTTTACGCCGCTGAAAATGCGACCCCAGCGCTGACCGTCCGGTCCCGGAGACAACCAGATGAACTCCGCCCTACCCTTGATGTTCTCGAGGGGAACGCACGGGGCCGGCTCGCCGTCCTTGGTGAGAAAGCGGCTGTCCTCGCTGTTGTCGCGGTTGTCGCCCATGACGAACACGCAATGCGAAGGCACCTCCCACTCGGACGGAAAGTCCGGCGGCAGGTTTCGGGGCGCCAAATCATAGATGACGCGCCAGGTGCGGCCGCCGATGCGCTCCTCGTAGAGCTCGCACGGTCGGCCCGGATGCCAGTCCTCGTTCAGTTTCTCGTTGCGGTCCATGTACGCGCAGGGCTCGTCGAGCTTGCGGTTGTGCACCGCCTTCCACTCGGTCTCCCCCTTGGGACGGTAGTACACGGTGCGGTCACGGAAGCGGATGGTGTCCCCGGGGAGCCCGATGACGCGCTTGATCCAGTCCTCGCTGTTGTGCAGCGGCTCGATGAACACGACCACGTCGCCCCGCGCGGGTCCGGACCACATCACGAAGTGCTTGGGCGGATCGGAGGTGAAGGGGATTCGTAAACCATACACAAATTTATTTACGTAAATGTAATCTCCTACTTGCAAGGTAGGAATCATGGAACCGGAGGGGATCCGAAACGGCTCGAACACGAACGCCCTCAAAAACAGCGCAAAACCGGCCGCGATCAGGAACGAGATCACATATCCCCAGGCCGGGTGCCGACGACGGGCGGCCAGGGGGCCCTCGAGCAGCCGCGCCAATTCCGAGGAGGCCGCCGTCAGATCCGCCTTCTCCTGGACCATCTGGTCCCAGACACGCAGGGCGTTCTCGGCGTCGCGCCGCGCCGCCGCCTCCAGGTCCGCGTGCTTCTTCAGGATTCTCCGGATCTCCCTGGCGCTCTCGGCGCCGCTCTTGCGCCGGCTCCGGTGCGCGCGCCACCGTCCGAAGCGCTCCCACCACAGACCCAGCCGGGAGCGTGGCTTCTCCGGCGCCGCTTTTTTCCTAGATGTCTTTCGGGACAAGGGCTGCCTCCTGGACCTCCGTCCGGGAAGCCGCCCGTGACCGCACCAGCACCAGCGCGATCAGGCTCCCGAACAGGATGAAGATGCCAAACGCCTCCAGACGGTCCGGTATTTCCCCGAAAATCAGCGCGCCGATCATCAGGGACCACAGGATGGAGGTGAAAGAGAAGGCCGAGACCGTGCTGGCCTGCTCCAGTTTATATGCCATGGTCATAAAATATTGGGCCACCGTCGTGAGCACGCCCGCGGTCAGCACGAACCCCCACAGCCTCGGTGAAGGGGTCGTCCAGGTGAACAGCGCCATGGGCGCGGCCAGCACCATCGTGGCCAGCGACAGGGCGTTGATGATCGCGGCCGGGTGCTCCCGCGAGGACACGAAACTGATCGACACGTAGGCCAGGCTCGCGAACAGCGCCGACACCAGGGCCGGCAGCGAACCCAGTTTCATGAGGGCTGGCGTCGGCTGCACGATCAGCAGCACGCCGCCCATGGCCAGGAAGACCAGCAGCACCTTCCCCCGGTTCAGTTTCTCGCCCAGAAACGGCACCGCCAGGAAGGTCGTGAACAGGGGATGCGCGTAGTGCAGGCTCGAGGCGTTGGCCAGCGTGGTCATCTGCAGCGACCAGAAGTACAGGATCATGGCCACGCCGCCGAAGAGCCCCCGGGAGACCAGGGGCCAGAAGTTGGCGCGATGGCCCAGCACCGGCTGCCGCGCCCGCAGCAGCCACGTGCTCAGGATGATGAAACCGAGGGCGCCCCGCAGGAAAGCGGTCTCCCAGAAACCGAGCTCCCGGGTGAGGACCTTGATGAACGAGTAGGCCACCGAGAACACGAGAGAGGCGAGGATCATGTGGAGGGTACCGGCGGACATGCGTTGCGTTTAAAGAAAAACCGGAAAAATGGCAATCAAAATGGTACTTTCACGCGCGCGAATGTGATATGTACTGCCCATGCAGGAACCCTTGCTCGTCCGACTGTCCCAGTTCTACCGCAGAACGCAGGCCGTGCTGGTGCTGGCCATCCTGTTCCCCACCGTCTTCACGACCGCCGTGGGCATCGTCTCCCTGGCCCTGTACTCCGAGGTCAAGGACATCATTTTTGGCGTGCTGACGATCACGTTCGCGATCGGCATCACCCTGGGCTTCATCATCGTCGTGCTGCTGACGAAGAAGTCCCAGGATCTGGCGCTCAAGCAGACGTTGTTCCTGGCCAACGTCTCCCACGAGCTGCGCTCCCCCCTGACGGCCATCAAGATGTACGCCCAGACCCTGGAGCGGGGCCGCACCCCCGAGAACACGGACCTGTGCGTCCACCAGATCCTGTCGGCCACGGACCGGCTGGACCGGCTGATCCAGCAGATCCTGGAATGGAAGCGCATCACCAACAAGTCCGAGTCCATCACGCCACGGCCCTGCAATGCCAACCTCCCGGCCCAGGACGCGGTGGATCATTTTCTCTCGACGCACCCTGACGCCCATGAATACTTGACACTGGATCTTATGTCCGAGCCGCCCGATTTCGAGCTGGATCGGGACTCCCTGGAGAGGGCGTTATATAATCTACTTGACAATGCCTTCAAATACACCGGAGACGACCGCGCCATCAGCCTGTCCACCCGGCTGGTCACCGAGGCCACCAAGGTCGACCGCTTCTTCGAATACCGCGTAGCCGACAACGGAATAGGCATCGCGGCCGAGCACCTGGGCCACATCTTCGACGTCTTCTACCGCGCCGAAGGCACCCTCACCGGGGCCTCCGGCGTGGGGCTGGGGCTGGGCATCGCCCGTTCCATCGTCGTCTCCCATGGTGGCTCCATTTTTGTGGAGAGCGAAGTGAACCGGGGGAGTTGTTTCATCATCCGTATTCCGCTCACCCATACGAAGAAGAGCAACGGAAACGGAAAAGGGACGAAAAAAATCACATGAACGCACCGGCTGAAATCCTTCTCGTGGAAGACGATCCCGCGCTCCTGGCGGGTATGTTGCTGAACCTCCAGACGGAAGGTTATTTAATTACGGCTGCACCCCGTGGAAAACTGGCCCTCACCCAGTGCGAGACCCGCAAGTTCGACCTGATCATCCTGGACCTGATGCTGCCCGACATCGACGGCCTCGACATCATCCGGACCCTGCGCGGCCGGGGCGACTCCACGCCGATCCTGATCCTGTCGGCCCTCGGCGACGTGGACGTGAAGGTGCAGGGACTCCAGGCCGGCGCCGATGACTACATGACCAAACCCTTCGAGCTGCTCGAACTGCTGGCCCGGGTCACGGCCATCCTGCGCCGGCGCTTCGGCTCCACCCGCGTGGTGACCTTCGGCGACGTGGAGGTCTTCCCCGAGGAGCGCAAGATCCTGCGCGCCGGCAAGGTCGTGCACCTGACCCCGCGCGAGTTCGACCTGCTCAACTGGTTCATCCAGAACCCCCGGCAGATCTCGTCGCGGGAGTTCCTGCTCTCGGAGATCTGGCAGTCCGGCACCGACGCCACGGAGCGCACCGTGGACAACTTTGTGATGACGTTGCGTAAAAAATTAGACAATCCCCGCAAACCCCGCCACTTCATCACCGTGCGCGGCTTCGGATACCGTTTTCAACAATAAATATTTTGATTTACCATGTCTCTACCCCTTGTCCCCCACCCCGTCCTGCGGTTCCGTGACTACCTCGAGTTGATCTTCGGGGCGATCCTCCTCGCGTTCGCGGTCACGGCCTACATGGCCCCCAACCGCATCCTGGACGGCGGCTTCACGGGCATCGCGATCCTGCTGCATCATCTCTTCAACACGCCCATCGGCTCGGTGGCCCTGGCCCTCATGTCGGTCGCGCTGGTGGTGGGATATTATAAACTAGGTCCCACCTTCGGCTTCCGCACCATCTTCGCCACGGTGCTGTTCACGCTGGCCATTGATTTTTTCAATCATGTCCTTCAGATCGAGGCGCTGACCGACGACCTCACCCTGGCGGTGTTCTACGGCGGCACCGTGGCCGGCTTCGCGCTGTCGCTGATCTTCCACGCCGGCGGCTCCACCGGCGGCACCGACGTGATCGCGACGCTCATCAAGCGCTCCACCGGGATCAGCGTGGGCCGCGTGCTGCTGTTCCTCGACCTCGGGGTGGCCTTCGTGGCCGGCCTGTTCTTCGGCGCGCGCCTGCTGATGTACAGCCTGATCCTGATCTTCATCGAGACCCAGGTCATCGACCTCGTCCTCAACGGCTTCTCGGCGACCAAGCGCCTGTGGATCGTCTCCGAGCGCGCCCTGGCCATCCGCGAGCACATCGTCTCGAACCTGGGACGTGGTGCCACGCTGTTCGAAGGAACCGGGGGCTTCTCCGACGAGCCCCGGAAAGTCATCATCACCTACGTTCCCCGCCGCCTCGTCGGCCAGTTGATGCGCGACCTGCACGACCTCGATCCGGACGTGTTCGTCGCGGTGGACTCGGCCGCCCAGGTGTACGGGGAGGGTTTCCGCAGCTTCAAGAACAACCCATAAGGAGAATTTTCACCATGCAGAGCCTGAAGAAAGAACGCATCGTCACCTGTTCCCCCGATCGACTCCTGGCCGTGCTCACCAACCCCGAGTTCGAGGTCGCCAAGCAGAAGGACGTCTCCGGCGCCCTCGACGCCAACGTCAAGGAGACCAAGCGCACCGACGCCGAGCTCGGCTACGAGATCCACTCCACCGAATATGCCAAGGGCATGACCGGAGTGGACAAGTCCAAGACCGAGAGCATCCT
This sequence comes from Deltaproteobacteria bacterium HGW-Deltaproteobacteria-17, assembly GCA_002841905.1. Classification (GTDB taxonomy): domain Bacteria; phylum Myxococcota_A; class Polyangia; order HGW-17; family HGW-17; genus HGW-17. Next base: position 461 of record PHBF01000123.1, on the reverse strand, counting down.
GATCAAGACCCGCTGGAACCTCAAGGAGCGCCATGCCGAGTGGACCTGGGAAGGCCCCCAGGGCAAGAAGGTCATCGTCTCGGGGTCCATGCACATCAAACCGCAGGGCGATCACAGTTCCCTGGTCTCCACCCTCGACGTCGAGGTGAAGATCCCACTGGTGGGCGGACAGGTCGAGAAGATGGTCATCAAGGAGATCGACAAGTCCTGGCCCAAATTCGACGCCCTGGTGGACACCTTCATCAACAAATAGCGCCACTTCACGCTCCGCACCTGACATGACCGAAGACCTCTTTTTCTCCTTCCGTGCCATCGGATGGGTGCGCTCTCCCTATGCCCGCCGCATCGACGCGCCGCACCAGGGCACGGTGGTGGAAGGCACCGAGACGGGGGCCCTGGCCGAGGCCTCGCTGGAGCTGGCCCCGTGGCTCGGCGAGAAGGTGCTGCAGGACCTGGCCGGG
>PHBF01000122.1 GCA_002841905.1 Deltaproteobacteria bacterium HGW-Deltaproteobacteria-17 | reverse complement strand
CCTTGGGTCACCGAAAAGGGCCAGCTCGAAAAGCACGCCGACCTCTGCAAGGGCGTGGACAAATGCCCCAACGAACCCGAGACGTACAACGGCAACGAGGACGAGGACGGCTGCCCCGACGAGCTCAAGTTGATCCGGGTGACCGTGCAGAAGATCGAGCTGCTCGAGAAGATCTTCTTCGACTACAACAAGGCCACGATCCGCCCCCAGAGTCATGCGCTCCTCAACGAGGTCGCCAAGGTGCTCAAGTCCCGCCCGAGCATGACGGTGCGCATCGAGGGTCACACGGATGATCGCGGCGGCTCCACTTACAACATGAAGCTCAGTCGGGAGCGCGCCCGCTCGGTGCGCAATTTCCTCATCAAGGCAGGCATCGATCCCTCACGCATGGTGGCGGAGGGCTATGGCCTCACCAAGCCGCTGGTCCCGAACACCAGCGACGCCAACCGGGACCAGAACCGGCGTGTCGAGTTCGTCATCACCAACCAATAGGATGGCATCATGAAGGCATTGAAACACGTAGTTTTCTCACTCGCTCTTCTCGTTCCCCTCTGCGCAACCTTTGAGGTGTGGGCCAGCGACTGCAAGCCCGACGTCATGACGCGGCTCAAGCGCATGCACAAATCGGCCATGGAAGATCTCGACCAGATGGAGTTCGCCTCGGCCAAGAAGACGCTCGAGGACGCCATCTCCATGGCCCGCCGCGAGTTGTGTGATGAGACCCTCGAGTACGCCAACATCCTGGTGGATCTGGGCATCATGTACATCACCGACCCGGACAGCCCCGACGAGAGCCGTGGCCGCCTGCGCTTCAAGTCCGCGCTCAAGGTGAACCCCTGCGCGAAGATCAATCCCGACCTGGCCAACCCCAAGCTGGTCAAGATGCTCGATGACGAGCGCTCCAAGGCCGGCGTGACCTGCAAGGAAGGCGCAGGTCCCAAGGACCCTGGTCCGTCGGATCCGGGCCCCAAGGATCCGGGGCCCAAGGACCCCGGTCCCGCCAATCCTCCCGCTGACGAGGAGGACACCGGACCCGAGCCCCAGCGCATCGAGCACGAGGTGCCCGATGAAGCCCCCGCCTCCACGGCCCTGACCCTGAAGTGCCGCGCGCCGAAGGCCGGCGGCGTGAGCAAGGTCGTGATCTACTACCGCAAGAGCGGCGAAACCGACTACACCGCCGCCGAGATGAGCAACTTCTCGGGCTTCTCCTGGAAGGTCACCATCCCCCGGGATGACATCAAGGGCACCGTGTTCCAGTACTACATCGCCGCGCTGGGCGACAACAACAAGCCGGTCATGGCCAACGGAAACAGCGGCGCTCCGAACATCATCTCCCTGACCAAGGCCGCCGGCGGGACGCCGTCCGACGAGGAATGCGACCCGCTGAACCCTGCGTCATGCAAGAAGAACGGGACCCCGGGCCCCGACCCCGGCCCGAAGACGCCTTCGGACATCAAGTGGCACCTGAACCTGGGCGGCCGCTGGGGCGCCGGTTATCTCTCCACCTCCATGTGTTCCTTCATGGCGCCGCCGACCGACGCCAGCATCTGCGACGGCAAGGGCGTGCACATCCAGACGCCGGGCTTCGCCTTCGGTGAAATGGGTGGCGAGCTTGGACTGCACTACTTCATCTCCGACAGCGTCTCCCTTGGTCTGGACGCCAAGGCCGGCTTTGTCACCACCGACTACGCCGAGGACGGTTCGCCGTACGGCGTCGGCTTCTCGGGTCTGGGCAAGGTCCGCTGGTTTCTCACCGGCCGCAAGGAACTGTTCCGCCCCTACATGGGCGGTGTGCTCGGCGGCGGCCTGATGTGGCACTCCTGGCAGGTCGACGAGAACCTCGGCAAGACCGACATCTTCCAGCATGGCTTCATCATGGCCGGCGCGACGTTCGGCTTCCAGGTGGGTTCTCCCACCGCAGCCTTCTACATCAACCTTGACGCCATCGGCATCTTCCCGCAGCAGGCCACCTTCCACATCGACATCAGCGCAGGCCTCGTCCTGGCTTTCTAAGAGACAACGGAAAAGACAGAAGGGGAAACGGAGGAGACCGATCCGTATTGACCGCCTTGAATCTGTCTTATCCCCAAAGAATCCGTCTTTTCCGCAGTCTCTTCTCTATTTTTCCTGACCGACAAAACGCTTGAGATGGGGCAGGATGTTCTCGAAGGCCCGGGCGCGGTGGCTGATCTCGGATTTCTCCTCCAGGGAGATCTCGGCCATGGTCCGGCCTCCGGCAAGCACGAAGACGGGATCATATCCGAACCCGTGCTCGCCGCGAGGGGTGACCCCGATGGTGCCTTCCACCTCCCCCCGCACCACGATCACCTGGTCCGAGGAGGGATTCGGGCAGAAGGCGATCGCGCTGACAAAACGCGCCGCTCGGTTGGTCTTCCCCTTCATCCGCTCGAGCAGCAGCGCGATCCTGGCACGGTCATCGGCTTCCTCGCCCGCAAATCGAGCCGAATGGACGCCCGGCTCTCCACCGAGGACGTCCACCATCAGACCGCTGTCGTCGGCCAGCGTGGGCAGCCCTGTCTGCCTGGCCCGGGTCAGGGCCTTCTTGATCGCGTTCTTCTCGAACGTCTCCTGATCCTCGACGACGTCGGGCAGCTCAGGGAAGCGGTCCAGACCCCACACGTCGATGGACAGGGAGGACAGCAAAGCCTGCAGTTCCCGGGCTTTTCCTGAATTGTGCGTGGCAAAGATGAGAATCTTCCGTATCACGAGATGTTCCTCCAGCGGCAGGTATTCACGAATGGCCTTGAGCAGGACCAGCGGCTTGATGGGCTTGGTAACGAAGCAGTCGGCCCCGGCTTCCTTGACGCGGTCCCTGCTCGTCTCTCCCGTTCGCGAGGACAGCACGACGATGGGGATGTCCTGCAGCAGGGAGTCCCGCTTGACCTCCTGAACCAGCTCGTAACCGTTCATGCGCGGCATCTCGAGGTCGGTCAGCAGCAGATCGAACTCCTCGTTGTGCAGCGTGTTCCAGGCCTCCCAGCCGTCGGAGACGATGACGGTGTGATATCCCGCGTCCGTCAACACGCGGGACGCGGCCTCACGCACGCTCTTGCTGTCGTCGCACACCAGGATGCGGGGTGTGCTGTACAGGCTGCCCCGCTTCGCGTGCATCTGGAGACCGAACACCGGACGGGCGAGGTTGGCCAGGAAGGGTACGTCGAACATCAGTTGGATCGTGCCGGCACCTGAAACCAGCGCACCGGAGAAGAACTGGATCGAGGAGAGGATGTGGTTGATGGACTTGGTCGTGACATCCTTGATGCCGATCAGGCTGTCCACGGTGATGCCGAAATGGCGACCGCCGTGCTCCAGGATGACGATCGGAATCGTCTTCTTGAAGATGATCTGCTGCTCGATGCCGAAGAAGTAATGCAGCGGCACCACCGGAATGCTCTCCTTCTTCCACAGGATGCGCGTCCCCGGCTCGATCGCCCGGCTGGCGACCATCTCGAATATCTCGATCACATAGGTGACCGGGATGCCATAAAACTCCTGTCCCAGCCGGAAGATCATCGCCTGGCTGATCACGGTGGTGAGCGGCACCCGGATCTGGAAGGTGCAGCCCTTGTGGGAGACCGACTTCACCGACACTTCGCCGCCGATCTTGCGCACCTGGTTGCGGACCAGATCGAGTCCCACGCCGCGACCGGAGAGATTGTCGGCGGTCTCCCGGGTCGTGAAGCCGGGCAGGAACACGGCATCAAGGATGTCGTCATCGTGGGTCTTTTCGGCCGTGACGGAATCCAGGACACCCAGGCTGACCAGGCGCTTCCGGATCTGACCCGGGTCGATGCCCGGACCATCATCGCTCAGTTCAAAAAGAATGAAACGGCCCTCCTGTCGGGCGCTCAGGTGGATCCTGGCCGGACCGCTCTTGCCTTGCGCCTTCCTCTCCTGAGGGGTCTCGGCACCATGTGCCACCGCGTTGCGCGCGATCTGGAGCAACGGCGTGGAGAGCAGCTGGATCACACCCTTGTCGAGCTCGACGCCTTCGCCTTCGGAGGTGAACTCCACCTCCTTCCGGGTCATGAAGGCCGCGTCGCGGATGGCCTGCCGGACCTTCAGGAAGATCAGTTCCAGATCCGTCACGCGCAGCTCGACGAGGTTGTGATGGACCCGCTGGCTCAGGGACTGGAGGCTCTTGCATTCCTTCTGCAAAAGCGAGGAGGCGTGCTCCAGGTTGTTGATCAACTCGGCCAGCTCCACCTCGACCTCCTGGAGGCGCTCGAGGCGCTCGGCCTCGGTCATGGTGTTCCGGTCCTCGAGCAGGAACGCCCGCAGGGTGTGATGACTCAGAAACAGGTCGCTGGAGATGCTCTGAAACTCATCCCGGCTCTTCTCCAGTTGGGTCCGGACGAGCACCAGCTCCTCGGCGTCGTTGAAGAGGTACTCCAGCTGCTGGGAAGGGACCTGCGTGAAGCGCGGTCCCTGCGATGCATCGGCGATCTCGGCCTCTGCCGGCGTTCGGACCGGCCCGGGAACCGCCTCTCCCGAGCCTGACACCGGCTCGTTTGGTCCCGAACCGGTCACCTGTTCGTCCAATGCCTGGGCACGGACCACCAGATCATTGATGACCTTCAGATCCCCGCTCTTCTCCCCGAGCCGCGCCCGCAATTGCGAGGCAGCCTGGAACAGGTACTGCAGGCTCTGCGGATGCGGGAACGCGTTCTTCTCGACGAGCGTCTCGAAATAATCCTCCAACCGGTGGGCCGCCTCCCTCACCCAGGAGAGGCCCACGGTTCCCGCGGCGCCCTTGAGGGTGTGGGTGGTGCGGAAGAGATCCTGCAGCACCGGTTGACCCTTGGCGAGATTCTCCAGGTTGCGATCCAGGGCGTCGAGGTGCTCCTCGGCTTCGGTCTTGAAGACCTCCATCAAGAGCGCGGTCAGTTCATCATCGAGCAGCGGAGCCTCCTCCTCAGGCAATTCTTCCCGGGTTTCCCCCTGGGGCACGGGCGATGCGGGCGATGCGGGAGGCGCGGGCGATGCGGGAGGCGCGGGCGCAAACAGTGAAAACGGATCGGGGACAATGTCACAGGCGCGGGCGAAGGCGAGCAGGGACTCGTTGTTCCACAGTTCGGGAGATCCCTCCGTCAAACGGATGAACTGCCATGTGGCCATGTCCAACAATGGATGAGAGAACTTCGAAGGCCCCGTCTGTCCATCCCGGTGCGCCCGGAGATAGCTCTCCAACACGAGCGCGGCGCGGGAGAGATCCATCAGGCCGACGGTGGCGGCGGCCCCCTTGAGGGTATGGGCATATCGAAAGAGCTCGGCGATCTCTGCCTCCGAGAACGTCCCGCGGACATGGATCTTCACCTGCTCGAGCACGATCTCCCGGGCCTCCTCCTGAAAGATCTCCAGCAGGGTCGCCAGGGTCTCCTTGTCGAAGAAATCCCCACCGTCGGAGACCTCCTCGGTGGAGGTCTGGGAGAAGGTCGCGCGCAGCCATCCGGCGATGTCCTCGGTGGACGGGGGAAACTTTTCGGCCAGCGGCTCCTTCAGGAGGGAAGGCAGCGGCGACTGGCCCCCGGAGGCCTTCCAGAAGGTCTCCAGTTTGTGGGACAGCGCAGGATCACCCAGCAGGGCGCAGCAGCGGACCAACCCGTGGGCGCACAACTCCAGATGATGGACCGGAGCGCGACGCTCGGACACCACCCCGAAGAAGGTGGCACCGATGGCCGAGACGACCGCACCGTACGGGAGCGAGTTCATTCGGGTTCCTTCTGGTCAGTCATGATCGCGGGCACCTCTGCCGGAACCGGCCCTGCGGCGCTGGGCAGCTCGAAGGCGTGCTCCTCGACTCCCAGTCCCTTGAGCTGGGTAGCGAAGGAACTGAGGGCTGTGTGTAAATTTTCAAACTCATTGGAGTCCATCTCGCGAAGGGTCTTGCGGATCTCCGACAGGGAGAAGGCGACAAAGCTCAATTCATGGAAGATCCGCTGCTCCCGTTCCTTGTCCTCGATGGTCTTCACCTTGAAGCGGGAGATGGCCTCTCCAAGCTGGTTGGCCTCTGCCGAGGTGAACTCGGCGGTCCTATACGACAACTCGGCTTCCGCGGTGGTCTGCTGGCTCATGTGCAGCACCTCCTCCACGGAGGTGACGGCATAGTTGGTGGCCAGCTGGATGCTCCCGATGAAGCTCTCGATGTCCTGCTTGGTCTTGTTCAGCCCGTCCGCGAGCTGGCGCACATGCTCGGCGAGGTGTCCGATTCCGGCGTCGTGCTTTCCGGAGCGTGCGGCCTCCAGGGAGGCGTTCAGGGCCAGGGTGTTGGTCTCCAGGGCGATGGTCCCAATCTGTTCGACCATGCGCGTGATCTCCTGGGAACGGTCGCCGAGGGCCTTGATCTTGCGGGAGGCGATGTCGAGATCCTGGATCTGGCGCTGGGATTTCTCCAGAATGCGGCGGCTGTAGTCGAGCAGTTTGCGGGACATCTGCTCGACCTGCACGCCCGCATTGCGGACCTTGATGACCAGCACGCCGATGCTGTTCATCATGTGGTTGAACGCATCCACGATGGCCTGCAATTCATCCGTGGAGACGGTGCCCCGCACGGTGAGATCTCCCGACGAGGCCCGTGAAACGACGTCGAGCAGGGCGAAGATGTCCTGCTGCACGCGCTGCCGTTCCTCATCGGACCGGATCAGGATGACGGTGCGATCGAGCATGGCGTTGATGCTCTCTGACAACTCCTGCAGTTCATCCTGGGTGTCCACGTGGACACGCTGCTCGAGGTCTCCCTTCTCGATCCTTCGGGTCACCTCCTGCATGTGCAGCATCGGACGCACAAATCCGCGCTGGAGCGAGCGGATCGCCAGCGCGCTGGTGAGCAGGATGAAAAACGCCGCCAGCAGGAGCATGGCGATGAAGATCTTCCGGAAACCGGTGTTGCTGGACTGGAACCGGCGCACGAGCCCGGACATCTCCCCGTCGGCAGAGCGGATATCTGAATCGGACTTGCCCAGGCCTGAGCTGATCTTGTTGAGCTCCTGGCCGATCGAGTCGATGGACTGGATGAACTCGTGCGTGAGCGGACTGCGGACCCCCAGCGACAGGTTCGTGCCCAACAGTGGAATCAGCCCGAAGTAGCGCTGCTTGGACAAATTGTATTTGGCCTCGGAGTATCCGATCTCGTCGGCGTACTCGAACTGGAACAGGAGCTGCACGGGGATCTCGCCCTTCTGGAACTGGTAGAAGGACTTCATGTAGTTTTCAGAGATGAACAACTGGTGCAGCGTGCGCATGATCTTGGAAAACTGCTGCGAGATGTATTGCGGCTCGGTGGACCAGATGATCCGGTGCTGGTGAAGGCCCGTGTGCGCGACCAGGATCAGTTCTCGGTTCTCAAAGCCCAGGTTCGAGGTGCGTGCGAACTTCTCCATCAGATCGGGGATGCGTGCCACCTTGGAGAAATCGTGCCCATCCAGCCAGCGCCGCAACTGTTCGCTGAAGGCAGTCTCAGGTGAGGCGACGACGCCAGCCGGGGCGGGCACGCCCTTGGACGACATTCCTGCCTCAGGAGCGACGACGACGCCGGCCGGGGGTGGTGGCGCGTCCACCGGCGCCGGGCCCGTCCCGGGTGAAGGCATCGTCATGGAGGGAGCGGGGTTCTTCGGCTCCAGGACCGGACCCGTCCCGGGCGCGGGGGCCGTCATCCCGGGCGCGGGTACGGGACCCATCCCGGGCGCGGGTACGGGACCCGTCCCGGGCGCGGGGGCCGTCATCCCGGGCGCGGGACCCATCCCGGGCGCGGGACCCATCCCGGGCGCGGGACCCATCCCGGGCG
>PHBF01000121.1 GCA_002841905.1 Deltaproteobacteria bacterium HGW-Deltaproteobacteria-17 | reverse complement strand
CACCCATGGCTTCCGTGGCCAGCCCCTCCGGTGGCGCTCCACCGTTTTTTCTCTTGGGATGATTGGGTCGGCTATTCAGCCTTCTTCGTAGCTTCCCACTTGCCGCCGCCATCGAGGTGGACCTCACGGAGATCCACCTTCACGGACGCGGTCTCCTTGGGCAGGAACGCGCCGGCCTCGATCACGGCCGATTTCTTGGCGCCCACCACGGGGTTGGCCTGCACGGACCACGGGAAATCCTTCAGTTCCTTGCCCGAGGCATCGAGGTAATGCAGGGTCATGTGCAGGCGCATCACGTCCTTTTCCTCGAAGTTGAACACCTTGAGCTCGGCCCGCATGTCGTCGCCCTGTCCGGCGATCTTCACGAACTCGATGACCAGCGGCGCACCATCGGCGGGCTTCTCAGGCCACTTTTCCTTGGGGCCGGCGCTCTTGCCGGAGCAACCAGCGGCGAACACGAGGAACATCAATACGGGGAGGATTCGGGCGGTCATTTGCATCTCTGGGTTCTCCTTGCGCGTCAAAGGCGCGCATGACGGGTTCTCCGGCCCCGGACGAAGAGCAGCTCACCCACGTCCACGGGCTCCGGATGCGCCGAATTATGTGGGGCCGCCCGCGGTCTGTCAATGCTGTGTTTTGTTCTCACGCGCCTGGCGTCGGCAGATCGGCCGGCTGTGACGCCGGCTTCCGCGCGTTCGCCAACGCCTTCTGCAGCGCCAGCAAACGCGGCTCCTGCGGGTACAACGCCAGCAGACCGTCCAGGAACACCCGGGCGTCCTCGTCACGGCCCGCCGCCTTCAGTCCCCCCACCACCCGCGCCAGCCCGAGGACCTGCTCCACCGGGATGCCCAGCACCTGTCCGAGCGAAAGCTGGCCGCTGGCGAGCCGGTTTGCCTGTTCGAGGATGATTTCGCGCGTCATGGCTACACCCTGATGTTCGACAGCACGGCGCGCTGGGTGGTGTGCACCGCCTGCATCAGGTTGGAGGAAAGCGTCTGCATGCGGTTGAGCCGCTGCATCAGCAGCTGGATCTGGTTTTCGACGTTCTGGAACTTCGAGCCCTGCGAACTGTTGGCGCCCGAGTTGTTCATGTTCTGGGCCATCTTGCCCTGCTCCTGCAGCAGGTCCTCGAGCTGGCCGTTGATGCTGTCGGACACGAGCCCGGCGATGAGGATGATCTTCTCCTCGAGGGACAGAGAACTGTTCAGAATCCGCGAAATCTCGGCCTGGGTGTCCTGCGCGCCGCGGTTGCCGGGCTTGTTCCCGACGCCGTCGCTGCCGCCGGCGCCCTGCTCCATCTTTCCGAAGTCCGGCAGGCTGTCGAGCAGCCTCTGCAGCAGCGGCGCGGCCAGCTCCAGGCCGAACATCGCCGCTGCGACGCCCGGATGCTGCCCGAGCAGGCCCATCGCGCCCAATGACGACGTGCCGCCCATGCCCGAAAGGCCCGACATCGCATCGGACAGGGTGGGAAAGAAGTCCGACGCCAGCGACGACACCGATGATCCGGACGGAAACAGGTTGGGGATGTTGAAACTCATACGTTGGCTCCTTCTGGGCCGGAGAGCACGCCCTGCTTCGGCGTGGGTGAGGTGTTGGCGCCGGCCTGTCTCCATTATCGGCGCGCGCAGCGGCCGGTTGCGCGTCTTCCACCTTTTTTTTCGTCAGCTTGATTTTCTTGGCTGAAATTCCTACAGTGCCCGTATGCATTCCCCCCTTCGCCTCTCGCTCACGGGTTTGCCCGCAGCCACGCCCTGCGTCACCCCATGCAATGGCCCAATCATGCGCACGCAGGCCCGGCCATGAGCACCACCGCCTTCGTCGCCCTGGGGACCTCGCTCGAACCCCGCGAGGAGACGCTGGCCTCGGCGCGTCAGGCGCTCCTGGACCTGCCCTGCGTCACCGATCTGCGCGCCTCGCCCGTCTATGAGACCTCGCCCGTGGGGCCCGCCGAGAACCCCTTCCTCAACCAGGTCGTCGCCCTCGAAGTCGATCTCGACGATCCTGCGCTGTTGCTGCGCTATCTGCTCGCCATCGAGGCCGTCCACGGCCGCACCCGCTCCATCCACTGGGGCGACCGCACCCTGGACCTGGACCTGCTGTTCTTCGGCGAGCTCGTGTGCGACGACCCCGCCTGCGTCCTGCCCCATCCGCGCCTGCACGAGCGCGACTTCGTGCTGGTGCCGCTCCACGACCTCGCGCCCGAGCTGGTGCACCCTCGCCTGCAGCGCCCGGTGCGCGACCTTCTGGACGAACTGGCCACGCCGCGGACGATCCTGCGCAGGGTGTGACCGCGGAAGAAGAAGAAGAAGAAAAGGAAATGAAAAGAGAAGGAAGAAGAAGAGTTTTTACCACGGAACACGCGGAACACGCGGAATGGGGAAAATGAGAAAGAGGATCGAGGAGGACCCACGGTTTCTCCTCGACGCTGCGTTTTCTCCTTGACTCGCGTGCCCGGCTCTGCTACACACGCTGCCACGTCCGGACCCACCTGTGGGTCCAATGTTGCACGGCCCCATCGTTCAACCGGTTAGGACAGCGGCCTTTCACGCCGTAAACAGGGGTTCGAATCCCCTTGGGGTCACCAAGCCAAATCAACGGAAATTCAACGTGCGTCTTTCGCCCAGAAAGCGTGTCTGTTGTCGTATACCGCCTTTGTTCTGATCGAACGGGCAGGCTTTCATGCGACACGGCTTCTTCCTTATCCTGTTGGTCAGTCTCACGTCGACGTTGGGCGGCTCAGAGCACCCCAAACCACCGGAGGCGGGCCCCGAGGAGTGGCCGGGCACCGTGCTGCCCTGCGAGCGCGACGACGACTGCGTCAAGGTCCGCGCTTTCTACAAGGGTTGCGGCGTCCTCTATGGTTACAACGAGGCCATCCACCGGGACGAGGTGGAGACCTACGTTCAAATGTTCCATGAGTATCAGGAAAAGCGGGAACCGTACCTTGAGCAACCCATGATGTCGCGCGATCCCTCCTGCGGGTGGAAAGTGATGCCCCGCTGCCGACAGGACCGCTGCTCCCTCATCGATGAGAAGGGGTTCATCCCGAAGGAAGAACTGAAAAACATGCACAGGACTTACTATGCACCGCGAGAGTACCGGCGATACACCAAGGAGGTCCTTCGAACCTGTTCGCGCGACGAAGACTGTGTCAAGGTGCGCGCCGAACTCTGCCGCGCCAGGTACGATGCGGTCCACCGTGACTTCGAGGCGCTGTTCCGCGAGCTCCGTTACCAGGACGTCATCCCTGACACCTGCCCTCGCATCGCGGCCGATCCGACGGCGTCGGCCTCCGTGGTGCCGATCTGCCAGGCGGGACAATGCACGCTGACCGAAGCGACCGTTGAAATGCGGTGATTAACGGAAGTCCTCACAGTTGAAATAATCGTGATAAAGTTCCCACTGCGGATACTGCGACCAATCGAAGTCCGTCGCCGGGGTAAATTCAGCAGTCACTGTGGAGGGGATGGCTTTCAGACAATTTTCGGGAACACTATCGTCTTTTTGGTCCCATCCGTTCAACAACGTCTTGCACTCTGGAATCAACCGAATATTGGTGGTGGTGAAATTTCCCTGGAGGTGAAATTCCTCCTGGGTACAGAGGTTCTTCACGTGGATTGCAAGGGGGATAGCGTAGGGAGAATAATATAGTAGCCCTTCATCAGCATTCACGCTGTTAGCATGGGAGATTGCAAAAATGCATTCATCGGAAAATTTCCAATGCTTGTCCGCCGAATTTAAATATCCACCGAAATAACCGAAGTTACTTTTACCAATAATGTCATAATATTTATAGTTGAAGTATTCTTCGTTCCAATCCGATAAATATTTCGATTCAAAGGCAATGAAGAGAGGCTTTTTACATAGCCCTTGATTTTTCAGGTCAATTTTGACCACGTTTGGATTGATGTATAAATATTCTATCGGCGGTGGTGCCGGGCACCCAGGAAGCAACAACGCAAAAACCAGCACGCCCGACAAGCCACGCAGCATTTTTTTCATGAGTTCACCGGTTCCGTTCCCGCATGCAAGTGCATCCGACAAAATATGCCATCCCCTCGCAGGGTGCGCAACCGGGTTTTCTGGGATCTACGGCAGAATCAGATCCATTCGTTGAGAACTTGCAGTACCGAAAGCAGTCTTAATTCCTCACCTGTTCGATGGCACGGATCGGTGAGCTGCGCCACGCCACGGAGGGGGTCAACCAAGGGAAAGGGATTGACAGGGGGAAGGCGGTGCAATACGGATATCGGCGGAAGGAATGGTCGCGGATGGACGAAAAGGTCGGACTGGTCATCGAGGGCGGCGGCATGCGCGTGCTGTACGCCGTGGGCGTGATGGAGCAGCTGCTGCGGCACGAGCTGCACTTCCCCTACGTGGTCGGGGTGTCCGCGGGGGCGTCCAACAGCGCCACCTACGTCTCGCGGCAGAAGGGCCGCGGCCTGCGCGTCAACGTGGACTACATCCGCGACTGGCGCTACATGAGCTGGCGCAGCTTCTTCCTGCGGGGGTCCTACGTCGGCCACGACTTCATCTTCGGCGAGATTCCGGCGCGGCTGGATCCCTTCGACTTCGAGACGTTCCACGCGTCGCCGACGCGCTACGAGATCGGCGCCACCGACTGCCGCACGGGCGAGGCGGTGTTCTTCGGCAAAGCCGACGCCACGGAGCGCCTCGAGGTGCTGCGGGCCAGCGTGAGCCTGCCGCTGATCTGCCCGGTGGTGCGCTTTGGCGGGCGTGAGCTCCTCGACGGCGGCGTGGCGATGCCCATCCCGCTGCCGCGCTCCATCGCCGCCGGGAACACGCGCCACGTGGTGGTGCTCAGCCGCGAGCCGGGCTATCGCAAGAAGCCGGTGAACCACCTCAAACCGTTGCTGAAGGTGGTGTACCGCCGCTACCCGAAGCTGGTCGAGGCCATGCTGACGAGGCACGAGCGTTACAACCGCGCGCTGGAGCAGGTCGAGCGCATGGAACAAGAGGGCACCGTGCTGATCCTGCGCCCGCAGGAAAAGCCGCGCGTCTCCCGCCTGAGCCATGATCCGGCACAGTTGACCGCGCTCTACGAGCAGGGCCTGCGCGACGCGGGGGCCCGGATCGATGAACTGAAGAGCTTCCTGAAAGGAAAAGGATGAATCATGAAGAAAGTCATGCTGCTGATGGGATCGCCGCGCAAGAACGGCAACACCGCGTTCGTGGCCCAGCGCGTATTGGAGTCCATGGCCGAGCTCGAGGAGATCGCCGTCGAGCACGTCGACTGCGGCCGCCTGGGGAACAAGCCCCGGGGCTGCGCCGCGTGCTACCGGTGCCGGCCCATGAAGTTCCGGTGCGCCGTCCCCGACGCCACGGCCGAGGTCATCAACCGCCTGGCCGACTACGACATCGTGCTGCTGGCCACGCCGGTGTACTTCTTCAACTTCTCGGCCCAGCTCAAGTCCGTCACCGACCGCTTCCAGGCGCTGGTGGACTACGACGAGAAGGGCAAGCTGGTCACGCCGCTGAAGTCGGTGCGGTTCGGCTGCATCGCCACCTCCGAGGGCGACGCCCAGAGCTCGGGCGTGGAGGTCGTGGAGATGAGCCTGAAGTATCTGGCCGGCTACGCGGGCCTTCGGAAGTTTCCGATGCTGCACCAGGTGACCGGCGGCACCGATCTCACCGTGGTCGCGCAGGACCGCACGCTGGACCGCCGCGCCCTGGCGTTCGCGAAGAAACTGATGAAATGACGATGATGTCTACGCAGGGGGAGCCGGCGTGTCGACGGTGAAGCCCACCGTGCCCGTGCCCACCGCGCGGATGACGATGAACGTCCAGGAGCCGTCCCACTCGGGGGTGGTCAGGTGCGCCGCGCCGTCGATGATCGCCACGGGCAGCATCTGCACGTTGCCCGCGCCGCGGAAGATGGCCAGCATGCGCACGTCGTCGGGGTTGTCGAAGGAGATCACGATCTCCTGGTTCGCCAGCACGTCGTACTCGTAGTACTTGTAGGTCGACAACGGCATGCTGACGGCCACGGGGGTGCCCATGGTGCCCACGGTGGGGTTGGGCGGGGTGACCGCGTCGCCCAGGGTGAGGTAGGCGTAGCGGCTCTCGGCGCCCACGGAGGGGTCGTTGAGCAGGCTCGCGGCGGCCCAGTCGAGGATCAGATCGTAGATGTCGAAGCCGGCCTCGCCGTAGAGGGCCAATGCGTCGTTGAACGAGGTGATGCCCACGTCGGTGTCGGCCACGAGATCGCCGAAGAAGACGCCCTCGTACTGGTCGAGCACCCACGAGGCGAACAGGAAGCCCGCGCCGTAGGAGAAGTCGCGCGAGTCGGCCACCAGCAGCGGCGAGGTGCCCGTGCGGCTGGCCAGGTAGGAGTTGCCCGCGGCCAGGTCCGACCAGTAGCCCGAGAGCACCATCGCGGCCTGGGAGAACACCTCGTCGAGCCAGCCCTCCTCGGCGTCGTCCATGCCGTAGGAGATCATGTGCTGGAACTCGTGGGCGAGCACGCCCAGCAGGTAGTCGGAGTCGGGGGCGTGATGCTCGCAGTCGATGTAGACCATCTCGGTCAGGTTCGAGTTGGTGCCCGGGACCTGGTTCTCGCGGCGGAAGTAGCCGTCAAAGGCCGTGCCGTTGTAAGAGCCCAGCTTGGAGATGAACACCACCACGTGGGGGTCGGAGTCCACGTCGGGGGGGAGGCCCATCACGGAGGTGACCGCCTCGAAGATGCCCGCGGTGGGGTTGCCCGCGGTGGCCGTCTCCCAGGCCGTGACGAGGTTGGCGACCATGCTGGCGTCGACGGTGCCGTCGGCCCAGGCGTCGTCGGCGACGTACACGTAGACGTGGTCGCCCTCGCCGTAGCAGGTGGACGGGATCTGCACGTTGCGCGGCGGCATGACCGTGAGATCGTAGTTCCAGAACTCGCGGGGCGGAGCCGTGCAGGGCTGCGTGTTGTTGACGTTGTTGGCGTTGTTGACGTTGTTCAGGATGCAGTTGGCCGCGGCGGAGCAGTCCGTGTCGGCGCAGTCGGCGTCGCCGTCGCCGTCGTCGTCGAGGGTGTTGTCACAGATCTCGGCGGTGACGTTGTTGACGTTGTCATCCTTCTTCTTCTCCTCGTCACAGGCGGACAGGGAGAAGGTCAGCGCCAGGGACAGGACCAGCGACAAGCAGTTGAGTTTCTTCATGAGGGGAGCACTCCTTTCATCGTGCGACAGCCATTTCTAGCACCAAGCCGGCGTCAGGCCACCACCTTTTTGTGTTTATTGAATTCTTGACGATTCTGGCCGGGGGCCGGCGCCGTCACAGTTCGAGCACCGTGCCCGTGAGGGAGCCCGTCAGCGGCGCCCCCGCGACCGGATCGCCGGCGGTGAGGGTGAGCGTGCGCGGCAGGATCAGGCCGCCCCCGCTGGCGGTGTCGGTGGCGGGGTCGTAGAAGGTCATCATGGCGGCGACGTCGGCCAGGTTGATCGCCAGGGTGCCCGGTGCGATGCGCGCGGGGTCGTTGACCATCACGAAGACCACGGCCCAGCGCCCGTCGGGCAGCTCGCCGAAGATCTGGAGGACGGCCTTGCCCTCCCCGTCGATGCCGGCGCTGGCGTACACGGTCGAGGACGTCACGTCGACGCCGCCGACGGTCCCGCCCAGGGTGCCCGAACCCGTGCCGAAGGTGTCCAGCGTGTCCCAGGTGGTGTCGAAGGTGGCGTCGATGGTGCCGATGTTGATCAGGCAGGACTCGTCGGCGGCGTAGGGCCACACCGGATCGCCGGCGTCGAGCTCGGCGCGCAGGGCGGCCTCGCGGCCCTCCACGAAGGCGCGCACGCGGTCGAGGCGGG
>PHBF01000120.1 GCA_002841905.1 Deltaproteobacteria bacterium HGW-Deltaproteobacteria-17 | reverse complement strand
ACTTCCCGGGCGACCGGCGGCCGGACTTGGCGCAAAAGTTGACTTCCCGGGCGACCGGCGGCCGGACTTTACGTACAAACTGACTTCATGGGCGACCGGCGGCCGGACTTTACGTACAAACTGACTTCATGGGCGACCGGCGGGCGGACTTGGCGTACAAGCTGACTTCCCGGGCGACCGGCGGCCGGACTTGGCGCAAAAGCTGACTTCCCGGGCGACCGGCGGCCGGATTTTGCGTACAAATTAACTTCAGGGGAGCCCGGCAGACGGACTTGGCGTACAAGTTCGGAGCCCGTGAACAGGGCGGGGATAATCACGTGGCCAATTCGCTCCCCATGGTCCGTTCTTTTCCATTTGACAGGGACTCTCACATTGGATAAGTAACGCGTGCGCGCGCTCAGGCAGCGGACCGTCAATTCCCATCAGGGAAAGGCGGTTTCCCTCAGGTTCCACAAGGCATGGTGCCCGAACGATCCCCCAACTCCGCGCTGTCTGAGCCTGCGAAGAAAGGCCACGACACATGAGTATTCCGTTCTCCCAGATCGCCCCCGAACCCAAAGCCAACGCAGCCCTGCTCGTGGCCGACGCCGTCGACCGCAGGCGCCCCGACGACGCCACCGCCGGGACCCTCACGAAGCTGGTCCGCAACGACGCCGCCGCGGTCGTCGAATCCACCGTGCCCAAGCACGAGAAGGAGCTGACCGCCGAGATCGACTTCCGTGACCGGCAGCGTGACGCCGCCTACACCGCGACGTGCCTGGTGACCGAGTCGTACACCGTGCTGCCGGGCGACCCGGCACGGCAGGAGAAGGCCGCCACGCTCCACAACAAGCTCGTGCCGGACACGCTGGCGTTTCTATCCGGCTCCATGCACACGGAGAGCACGATCCTCGCCGAGCGTATGGCGTACCTCGAGTCGACCGAAGGCGCCGCGCTGGTGTCCGCGCTGGGCCTCGGAGAGTTCGTGGCCACCCTGAAGGAGACCATGGCGGCCTTCGACGCCGCCCTGGCCGCCCGCGTCGAGAAAAAGGAGGCCCGCCCCCAGAACCTGTACACCGCCGGCGCCCGCCTCGACCGCAGCCTGCGCGCGCTGTACGCCTACCTCGTGGCCACGGAGTCCACCGACTATGCCCGCGAGTGCTTCTCCGACCTCCTGCCCCTTCTGGCCTCGGCCCGCGCCGCCGCCACCCGCCGCGACAAGCCGACCCCCGTCACCCCCGCACAGTAGGACGAAGAGTCGGCCCGCAAGATCAACCACGGAACACACAGTCCACACGGAAAGGAAAAAGATCCCTTTCTCTTCCCCTTCCGCGTGTTCCGCGTGTTCCGTGGTAAAACTCTTCTTTGCCTTCCCCTTCCGCGTGTTCCGTGTGTTCCGTGGTAAAAACTCTTCTTCTTCTTCTTCTTCTTCTTCTTCTTCTTCTTCTTCCGCGGTTCACCAGTTGAGGCTGAAGCCGGCGTCGAGCACCACGATGATGGAGTCGTAGGTGACCGCCCGGGGGCGGCCCCAGGTGACGTCCAGGTCATCGGTGGACAGGGACTGAGCGCCCAGACCGGCCCGGGCGTACAACCGCACGACGCGCGAAGGAGACCAGCTCAGCCCGGCGCCGGCGGCCGCCTGGAGCAGGCCACCGCCGTACACCTGGGCGCGGGACATCAGGCCGGCCTGTCCGTGAGCCCAGATGGTGGTCTTCAGGCGACGGGGCGAAGCGAGGGTGTACTCCAGGCCGAGAAACGGCCCGGCGCCGTCCACATCGCCCCCCCCGAGCATCCCGGAGACGGAGCAGCCCAGGGTCAACTCCAGGGGAACCGACGCGTAGATGAAACTGACACCAAAAACGAAGCTCTGCATGCTGATCCAGTCAAAGTCCGGGCCAGGGCGATAGTACGGGATCTCCTCCTTCACCGTCCTGCGCGTGAACAGCGCCGTCGCGTTCAGGGTCCCCATGAAGAAGGCGCCGTTGCGCGGGAGCTCGGGACGCCAGGGCTCCAGGGTCCCCCGCTGGCCCAGCCAGGAGAGGGTCCGCGAGACCGCCCGGTCCTCCGCCGTGGGCCCGTCGTTGGTGAAGCCGACGTGCCGCAGCAGGAACCGTGTTCGCCCGAGATGGCGCCGGGTCCGCCCATCGAAGACGTCCGCCGTCACGGCATACTTCCTGGCCGTTGGCAGGGAGTACGTCTGCACCTGGGCCTTTTCGTAATCGAACGCGTGCAGCCTAAGGATGTAATCCGCGTCACAGGTCGGGAGCGCGGCCTCCGTGATGCGCGTCACCCGGTAGCCCCGATGTCGTAGCACCCGGATCACGCGTTCACTCACAGCCCCGGGGTTTCGTACCCCCGTCACTGGTGTCGCCCCGTCGCCGGTCGCCAGCACGGCGACGGAGGCCCCTTGCGGCAGGGTCATTCCCGATGGCCTGGCGTGCAACGTCTTGGCGGAGTACCGGGGCACCTCGGCGCAACCGGCCGCCCAAAGCCACATGACCATCAGGGATACGATGGGAAACCGCATGACGCAGCGAGCCTCCTTCCATGGGAGCATATCATCAAAATCACGCGGCACCACCGTGGTCTACACTCTCCCTCTGTTTGGGACCCAAAGATCAACCACGGAACACACAGACCACACGGAAAGAGCCCCTTCCCCATCGCACGCCCTTCCGTCCCTTTCCGTCCCCTTCCGCGTGTTCCGTGGTAAAAACTCTTCTTCTTCTTCTTCTTCTTCTTCTTCTTCCGCGGTTCCCCGCTCAGTCCGCGAACAGCGCGCGGATGAAGCCGTCGCCCTGGAGCTGGCCGAAGCCGCCCGCGAGCGCGCTCTGTTCGTCGTAGCGTTCGACGGCGTCGGGGGTCATGCCGGGCTTGTAGATCAGGAACGGCACGGGGTCGTGGGTGTGGGTGCGCAGGGCGCAGGGCGTGGGATGATCGGGCAGCACCGCGAGGGCCACGGGCTCGGACATCTTCGCGGTGGCCTCCATGATGGGACCCACCACGCGGGCGTCGAGGGCCTCGACGCATTGGAGCTTGAGGTCGGCGTTGCCCTCGTGGCCGGCCTCGTCGGCGGCCTCGATGTGCAGGTAGACCAGATCCACGTCGCGGATCGCGGAGAGCGCCGCGGCGACCTTGCCCTCGTAGTTGGTGTTGTACAGGCCGGTGGCGCCCTCGACGTGGATCACGCGGAAGCCCGCGTACTTGCCGATGCCGTGGAGCAGGTCCACCGCGGAGATGACCGCGCCGGAGCGGCCGAACAACTCCTGGTAGGTCTTCATGCGGGGCTTGCGGCCCGCCGACCACGGCCAGATCGAGTTGGCGGGGTCCTTGCCCGCGGCGACGCGACGGAGGTTGACCGGGTGGGTGGCCAGGAAGTCCTGGGAGCGGACGATGAGGTCGCGCAGCAGCTGGGCGGTGACCTTCCCGCCCTCGGCGGTGGCCTCGGGCAGCACGTCCAGCCAGGGGGTGCCCGGCACGTCGTGGGGGGGCGTCAGTTTCAGCGCGTTGTCGCCGCCGCGGATGACCAGCAGGTGCCGGTAGGACACGCCCGGATGGAAGCGCAGCCCGTCACGGGCGAGCTCCTCGTTGAGCGCGGCGATCAACTCACGGCCCTCCCCGGTGCTGATGTGGCCCGCCGAGTGGTTCTTGATGCGGTCGCCCTCGAGGCAGATCAGGTTGCAGCGCATGGCCAGATCGTCGGCCTCGAGCTCCACGCCCATGGCCGCGCCCTCGAGCACGCCGCGGCCCTCGTACACGGCCTTCACGTCGTAGCCGAGCACGGCCAGGTTGGCCACCTCCGAGCCCGCCGGCATGTCGTCGGGCACGGTCTTGAGCATGCCGCTGCGGCCCAGCGCCGCGAGCCGGTCGATGTGGGGCTTGCGGGCCGCCTGGAGGATCGTCTTCCCTCCCAGCTTGTCGATGGGGAGGTCCGCCATGCCGTCGCCGAGGATGATGATGGTTTTCATTTCGAGTACTTCCCTTGAAGGAGGGTCTTGAAGGCCGGGTAGTCGTTCTGCAGCGGGGACACGAACTCCTCCCGGTCGTCGAGGTTCTGCAGCGAGGGCGGCAGCTCCGGATCGAAGCCCAGCAGCTCGCGGATCTTCTCGGGGAACTTGGCCGGGTGCGCCGTCTCGATGGAGACGCACAGCCGCGAAAGGTCGGCCTCGTGCATGGCCAGGTAGCGGGACAGGCCCGCCCAGGCGACCGCCCCGTGGGGCTCGAGGATCAACTTGTGTTCCTGGTAGGCCGAGCGGATGGTCCCCTCGGTCTCCCCGTCGTTGATGCTCACGGCGAACATGTCGGCGCGGACCCGCTGCAGGTCGGCGGGCTCGAGGATGCGGCCCTTCTCGTCCATGACGCCGCCGTACATCGCGATCAGGCGCGCGACGTTGCTGGGGTGGCCCACGTTCATGGCCGACGAGATGCAGTTGCGCGAGGGCGCGATGACGTGGTACTCGCCGTTCTCCCAGTACAGCGGGAACTCGTCGTTCTCGTTGGTGGCCACGACGAACCGGTGGACGGGGAGGCCCATCCGCTTCGCGATCAGGCCGCCCATGAGGTCGCCGAAGTTGCCCGACGGCACGGAGACGACCATCTCCTCGCCGGGCCTGGAGAGCCTGGCCCAGGCGTGGAAGTAGTAGACGGCCTGGGGCAGCAGGCGGCCGATGTTGATGGAGTTGGCCGAGGACAGTTCCAGGTAGTCCAGCTCGCGGTCGTTGAAGGCGAGCTTGACCAGCGCCTGGCAGTCGTCGAACTTGCCGTCGAGGCTCAGGACGCGGATGTTGCGGCCCAGGGTGGTCATCTGCTTGCGCTGGCGGGCCGTCACCTCGGTGGTCGGGAACAGCACCACGACCTCGATGTTGTCGAGCCCGTAGAAGGCGTTGGCGATGGCCGAGCCGGTGTCGCCGGAGGTGGCCGTCAGGATCAGCAGCCTGCGGTTCCCCTGCTTGAGGTAGTACTGCATCAGCCGGCCCATCATGCGCGCGGCGAAGTCCTTGAACGAGGCCGTGGGGCCCTGATCCAGCCGCATCACGAAGCGGCGCCCGGTCACGGGCTCCAGGGGCACGGCGAAGTCGTAGGCGTCGTCGACCAGGCGCTTGAGCTCGTCGGCCGGGATCTCGTCGGCGAGGTACTTGTGGAGCACGGCGTAGGCGATGTCCGGGTACTCCATGGACTTGAGCGCCTCGAGCTCGTCGGGGGAGAACACGGGGAAGGTCTCGGGCATGTACAGGCCGCCGTCGTCGGCCAGCCCCTTGAGCAGGGCGGTTCCGAAGTCGACCTTTTCGGCTTTGAGGTTCGTCGAGTAGTACTTCATGGGTTTTCTCTCCAGGGCAACCGGATCAGACGGGGTTTCTCAGCAGCGCCGAGGACGCGCCTCCGGCGGAGTATTCGGGGGTGGTGTGCACGACGGACCTCCCGTCGAGGACGCCCAGGGCGCGGTCGAGGTCGCGGATCACGTCGTCGGGGTGCTCGGCGCCCACGCTCAGGCGGATCAGCGTGGACGGGATCGCGGCCAGCTTGCGGCCCTCCTCGCCCTGCTGGGAGTGCGTCGAGATCGCCGGGATGGTGGCCACCGACTTGATGCGGCCCAGGTCCGTGGCGCGCCAGATGCGGGAGAACGCGTCGAACACGTCCCGGGTGGCCTGGGCGCCGCCCTTGACCTCGAAGGACATCAGGTGCCCGTAGCGGTTGACCGGCTTGCCGTACAGTTCGTCGTGCTCGGCGTCGACCAGGAACATGTACTTGCTGGCGACCTCGTGGAGCGGGCAGGACGGCAGCCCGAGGTAGTTGACCTTCTCGATGCCCTTGTGGCTCTCGAGGAACTGCGCGACCTTCAGGGTGTTGCGGGACATCTGATCCATCTTCATGCGCAGGGTGCGCACGTCGTTGATGATCAGGACGCACTGCTGGGGCGTGAGGTTGGGGCCGTAGTCGCGCGCGGGGAGGAGCTTCAGGTAGCCGCAGAAGTCGGCCTTCAGCGCGTCGTTGTCGAGCCGGCAGGTGATGTTCTTTTTGGCGATGATCGCGCCGGCCACGCCGAAGCCGCTGGAGCTCAGCGACTTGGTCACGCTCTGGATCACGATGTCGGCGCCGTGGGCCAGCGGCCGCATCAGGGCCGGGGAGGCCACCGTGGCGTCGACGATCATGGGGATGCCGTGCTTGTGGGCCAGCGCGGCGACCTTCTCGAGATCGAAGAAGGCCAGCGTGGGGTTGCTGGGCATCTCGCCGTACAGGAAGCGCGTGTTCTCGTCGATGAGCGACTCCCATTCGCTGATGTCGTCGGAGTGGATCACCTTGCGCCACTCGCAGTTCTCCTCGGCGTCCTTGCGCACGGAGAACAACTGGTAGGTGCCGCCGTAGACCTGGGAGGTGGCCACGAAGTTGCGCGGCCGCTTCGGATCCTTCGGATCCGGGTGCAGGAACTCCTCGACGGCGGTGCGGATCGCGGACATGCCCGAGGAGGTCACCAGGCAGGAGGCCTCCTGGCCCGTGTGGTATTCCTCGAGCAGCGCCAGCAGGCCCTCGAGGTAGTACATGCTGGGGTTGGCGATGCGGGCGTAGCACCACGTGGGAATCTGGTAGCCCAGGGCCAGCTCCATCTCGTCGGAGTCGCGGTAGGACTGGGAGGTGGACATGTACATCGGCTCGATGATGGAGCCCTGGTTGTAGTCCAGCGCCTCCTGCATCGAATACAGGCCGTGCACGGCGATCGTGTCGAACCTGCAGTCGCGCATGTTTTTCCGGTACTCGGCATGCCATTCCATGGCCCGCTTCGCTGCATCGAGATACTTCTGCTTGCTCATTTTGGCTCCTTCCGATTCGGGTGAGGATGTTCCAACACGATGTTTCGACAGGACTGAAGAAACCACACGAACCGGGCCGATGTCAAGGTGGCTTCAGGGGGAAAGGGGGGCAGGCGGTGAAGGGTTCAGCCAATCTTGTTGCGGCCGGAGGTCTTGGCGCGGTACAGCGCGTGATCGGCACGGATGATGGCCGAATCGATGGAGTCGCCGATGTCGGGCGCCAGGATGGCCACGCCGAAGGAGGCGGTGATCTTCAGCGGCGGCTTGCCCTCGAGGTGGGGGACCTCCATGGCCTCGACGCTCTTGCGGGTACGCTCGGCGACCTGTTTGGCGATCTCGAGGTCGGTCTCGGGCAGCGCGATGATGAACTCCTCGCCGCCGTGGCGTCCGACGAAGTCGTATTTGCGGCTGTTCTTCTCCAGGCACTCCGAGAACGCCTTGAGGACCAGGTCACCGGCGTCGTGGCCGTAGGTGTCGTTGACCTTCTTGAAGAAGTCGATGTCGGTCAGGATCAGGCCGATGGGCTTCTTCTCGCGCAGCTCACGGGACCGCTCGCCCTCCAGCCGTTCAAGAAAAGCGCGACGGTTGAGGAGCCCGGTGAGGAAGTCCGTGCGGGCGGTGAACTCCGCTTCGGCGCGGGCCTGCTCGGCCTCCATCTTGGCGTTGGCCAGCAAAACCTCCATGAGCTTGCGTTCGGTGATGTCCTGGATCATCCCGATCGCGTACATGGGCTTTCCAGCGTCGTCCTTGACCATGGAGGCCGACAGGATGCCCCACACGGTCTTGCCCTTGGCGCCCTTGTAGCGCTTCTCGATGTGGTAGTCGTCGTACTCGCCCGAGAACAGTTTGGCCTTGAACACCTTGTCGTTGTCGATGTCCTCGGGGTGGGTGATGGCGTTGAGTTCGAGCCCGAGGACGTCCTGCTCGGTGGTCTCGAGCATGTTGCAGAATGAGCGGTTGACCTTGACGAGCTTGCCATCCAGGTCCGACAGCGCGATGCCCACCGCGGCGCTCTCGAAGGCCGAGCGGAACCGCTCC
>PHBF01000119.1 GCA_002841905.1 Deltaproteobacteria bacterium HGW-Deltaproteobacteria-17 | reverse complement strand
GGGCCAAACGCCCGTCTCCACACCGGAACCAGCCATCTCCACCGCCGATCCGGCCATCTCCGTGCAGGACGGAGACGGCGACGCGCTGATCCCGGCCGGGGCCACGCACCCTCCGGCGGGCGGTCCCGTGATCATTGAACTGGAGTCCCCGCAGCCGGCCACGCTGCATCCGGTGTCCTCGTTCACCGACGAGTGGGGCCAGTTCCGTCTCCCGGACCCGGAGCTGCTGCATTACGAACCGCAGAAGACCGTGGCCCGGGATCGTGAACACATGCTGTCCCTGGCAGCCCGCCTGGAGCAGGCGTTCCTCGACTACAAAATAAAGGGCAGTGTACAAGAAATACACGTCGGACCGGTCATCACGATGTATGAGTTCGTCCCCGAGGCGGGCATCCGCGTGTCGCGCATCGAGAGCCTCGCCAAGGATCTGGCGTTGTCGCTGGCGGCCACCCGCGTGCGCATCGTGGCGCCCATCCCCGGCAAGAGCGCCGTGGGCATCGAGGTGCCCAACGAGTCACCGCAGATGGTGTTCCTCAAGGAGAACGTGGCCAATCCCTCGTTCGCGCAGAGCAAGAGCAAGTTGTCCATGGCCATGGGCAAGGACATCAAAGGGCGGGCGGTCGTGGCGGATCTGGCCAAGGCCCCGCACCTGCTGATCGCGGGCACCACCGGGTCTGGCAAGAGCGTGGGCGTCAACGCCATGATCCTGAGCATCCTGTTCCGAGCCTCTCCGCGCGACGTGCGGATGATCCTGATCGACCCCAAGATGGTGGAGTTCAGCATCTACAACGACATCCCGCACCTGCTGCTGCCGGTGGTGACCGATCCGCAGCAGGCCAACCTCGCCCTGCAGTGGGCGGTGCGCGAGATGGAGCGGCGCTACCAGATGCTCTCGGACATGTCGGTGCGCGACCTCGGCGACTACAACCAGAAGGTCGAGGACATCCGCAAGCGCGGCATCGAGGATGTGCCCGAGCACCTGCCGTTCATCGTCATCGTCATCGACGAGTTCGCCGACCTGATGATGGTGGCCGCCAAGGAGGTCGAGACCGCGGTGGCCCGCATCGCCCAGAAGGCCCGTGCCGTGGGCATCCACCTCATCACGGCCACCCAGCGGCCCAGCACGGACGTCATCACGGGCCTGATCAAGAGCAACTTCCCCACACGCATCGCCTTCATGGTCGCCTCGCGCATCGACTCCAAGGTCATCCTCGACCAGATGGGCGCCGAAGCCCTGCTGGGCAACGGCGACATGCTGTGGTCGAACCGGGGCCTGGCGCCCACGCGCGTCCACGGGGCCTTCATCTCCACTTCCGAGGTGCAGGCCGTCGTCGAGCACCTGCGGGCCCAGGGCAGGCCCTCCTACGACATGAGCATCGTCGTGTCCGCCGAGGAGGGGGCCGCCGGCTTCGACGACGAGCCCTACGACGTGAAGTGGGAGGAGGCCGTGGACATCGTCGCCCGGGATCGGGTCGCCTCGATCTCCTACATCCAGCGCCGCCTGAAGATCGGCTACAACCGCGCCGCGCGCATGGTCGAACGCATGGAGCACGAGGGCATCGTGTCCGCGCCCAACGGCACCAACCAGCGTGAAGTCCTCATTCCTCAACGCTGAGGGCCATTCCCCGAGGGAGACCCGGTTTCGAGACGGGGCGCGGGGTGGTGCCTGTCCGAGTCCATTTTTTGCCTCCGGTGACTTCATTTTGTGATAGATTTTCCTTGGATTTTCGGGCCTGTTTGAGTAACATCCGACGAAAGAAAGGTGCAAAATGGCCATTCGAATTTCCATTGCCTGGCGTATCATTCTCGGCACAATTTTTATCATCGTTCTGCTGCTCGGCGGATTCGGCTACCTGAGCTCGCAGCGACTGGAGGTCATCTTCCAGAAGACGGGCGCCGAACAGCGCGAAGCGTACATCAAGAACATCCAGCGGGCGGGCAAGGCCCAGCTCTTCTCGCTGCAGCGGCTCTCGGCGGTGTTCCTGAAGGCCCAGCAGATGCAGGAACTGATGGACGCCATCCCGCCCATCGGCCGTGAGGATGCCCAGCTCGACATCGTGACCGTGTTCAACGCGTCGGGCTATCTGGCGTCCTATTATGACCTGCGGTATCCCACCGCCAAGATCCTGCGCGAGGACAAGGCCTACCTCGTCGGCGATCCGGCCTTCACCGGCCGGCTCGAGATCAACTTCACCGAGTTTCCGTTCACCGATGTGCTCACCAAGCTCGACTCCGAGGACGCCAAGCCGCCGGCAGGGACCAAGAACCCCCCCGAAGGCCTCCCCGAGGGGCTCGATGTCCGCGCCAAGCGCGTCGACGGCGTCCGCGTCGTCGCCCGCAACGGCGAGGAGCGCATGCTCTTCGTCGGCGCCATCGTGGACGAGGGCGTCTATCTCGGCACCGTCGCGATGATGTACAACCTGCGCTCGCTCAAGGACTACGAGAAGAGCCTGGCCGCGGCCCTCAAGAAGAACAAGGAGGAGACCTTCAAGGCCATCGCGATGCTCGGTGGAATCCTGCTGCTGCTGGGTGGCCTGATCTCCGTGATCCTGGGGCTGGGCATCACCCGGCCCATCAAGAGCCTGGTCCGCTCCGTCGCGACCTTCGCCCACGGCGACCTGGCCCACCGCGTCAAGATCAAGACCCATGACGAGATCGAGGTGCTCGGCGACGGGTTCA
Organism: Deltaproteobacteria bacterium HGW-Deltaproteobacteria-17; assembly: GCA_002841905.1. Taxonomy (GTDB): domain Bacteria; phylum Myxococcota_A; class Polyangia; order HGW-17; family HGW-17; genus HGW-17. The sequence goes on along the minus strand of PHBF01000119.1, from coordinate 5,164 downwards.
ACTTCATGGCCGAGAACCTCGTGATCCTGCTGCAGGAGAGCGAGAAGAAGGCCGTCATGGCCAAGGAGCTCGAGGTCGCCAAGACGATTCAGGACTCGCTCGTTCCGGCCTCAGGCCTGCACGAGTTCTCCAACATCACCCTCGCGGGCCACTTCCTGTCCGCGTCCGAGACCGGCGGCGACTGGTGGTCCTACTACAACATCGGGGGCGGCCGCCTGATGGTCGTCATCGGCGACGTCACCGGCCACGGCGTGCCCGCGGCGATGATCACCGCGGCGGCCAAGAGCGCCTGCGACACGATCCTGGCGATCCAGGACCTCATCCCGGACCTCGACCAGTTCGCGCGCATCCTCAACAACGCGATCGCGGCCTCGGGCAAGGGCCAGTTCTTCATGACCTGCTTCGTGTCGATCATCGATCCCGCCAAGCAGAGCATGAAGTTCGTCAACGCCGGGCACAACTTCCCGTACCTGTACCGTCCCTCCGAGGACAAGTTCATCCAGTTGATGGCCCGCGGACCCCGGCTGGGCGAGAAGAACGACGTCGCCGGCTACGAGATCAAGGAGCAGGATCTGCAGCCGGACGATCTCATCATCTGGTACACGGACGGCATCATCGAAGACATGAACCCCGATGGCGCCGAGTATGGCGACAAGCGCTTCCGCAAGAGCATCAAGGAAGCCAACGCCCTGGATCTGGCCGGGACGCTCCAGAAGATCATCGCCGACGCCGAGTCGTTCTATGCGGGCGTGCCCCACGCCGACGATCACACCATGATTCTGGGACGCATCTCCAAAGTCAAATGAGGCAAGGGTTTGCCATGAGCACCAAAATATTTCCCGTTGTTCTGAGTTTGCTGGTCTCCTCCCTGTTCGCTGGCGCGGCCTTCGGACAGGCCACCTCCGGCAACATGCGCGAGGCCATGGACCAGTTGAAGAAGGGCGAGCGCGCCTCCGACGCCGGTGATTTCGGCGAGGCCAAGAAGCGGTTCCTGCGCGCCACCGAGCTGGACAACTCCCTGGTGGCGGCCTGGGAGAAGCTGGCCTCGATTTATTACACCGAGGGTCAGTACGCCAAGGCCGTCTCCACCGGCGAGGCCGGCCTGAAGGCCAACCCCGGCGCGGCCGAGATCCAGTTGTGGCTGGGCCTCTCCTATCAGATGACCAACCAGGTCAAGGACGGCACGGCCATGCTGGAGAAGGCCGTCGCCTCCAAGCCGTCCCTGTTTCTGGCGTACTACGAGCCCCTGCGCAAGGTCGGCCTGGGCATCTACTACCAGAAGACCGGTGACGTCGCCAGGGCCCTGGCCTCCTATCGCGCCTTCATCAAGTACCGTCCGTCGGCCCTGCGCAAGGACGTGGACTACCTGGTGCTCTTCCGCGTCGGCGAGCTCGAGCTCAAGCAGCAGAAGGCCCCCGAGGCGCTGGCCGCCTGCGAGGACGCGCTGAAACTGAACAACCGCTACTCCTCGGCCCTGTGGTGCAAGGCCGAGGCCCTGCGGCAGCTGGGCCGCTATGCCGAGGCGGTGCCCTACTTCAAGCGCGTGGCCTCGTTCGGTCAGAAGAAGCCCCGCGTGCTCATCGGGCTGGCCGTCTCCCTGCTGCACTCCGGCAACCGCGACGCCTCCCTGTCGACGATGCGCCGCTATCTGGCCTTCCGTCCCGCCGATCCCGAAGGCCACCAGATCATGGGGGACATCCTGTACGCCACGGGCAAGCGCGAGGACGCCATCCGCTCCTACCAGCGCGCCATGAAGCTCAACCCCGAGGAGCAGGCGTATTACATCAAGACCGCGGTGTCGCAGATCCAGCTCAACCAGTTCGTGCCCGCCATCGCCACGCTGACTCCCGCGATGGAGAAGTGGGCCGGCGACGTGCGGATCCTCATCCCGCTGGCCTTCGCGTACATCCAGGACCGTCGCGCCACCGAAGCCTGGACCCTGCTGGCCAAGGCCCCGGTGGAGACCTCCGCGCCCTACATGAGCATCTACGGCCTCGCGGCCCTGCGGGCGGGCAAGTCCGACAAGGCCTACGAGATCCTGAAGAAGTCGCTGGGGCTGCGCCCCGATCACGAGCCCGACCAGGACAACCTCGTCACGGCCATCCTCGACCTGTCCTACCAGGCCGTCGTCGCCGGTGACGTGACCCGGGCGACCGCGCTGATGAGCGAGGGCCAGAAGCTGCGTCCCAAGGACACGCGCCTGCTGCGCAACCTCGCGATCCTGCACCTGATGCAGAAGAAGCCCGACCAGGCGCTGGCGCTGCTCAACCAGGGTCTGGAGCTGGCCCCCATGGACTTCTATTTCATCCGCCTCAAGGGTCGCACCCTGCTGACCATGGGCAAGCTCGCCGACGCCGTCACCCTGCTCACCGACGCCCGCAACCGGTCCCGCCGGCTGTCCACGGACGTCCAGGCCCGCGTCGAGATGGACCTTGGCACGGCCCTGGCCCTCTCCGAGGATCTGGAGCGCGCCGTCACGATGTTCCAGGACGCGCTGTCCAACGCCCTGGCCGAGCCCAAGCTGGCCGAGCTCATCGAGCTCAACCTGGTCCGCGCGCTGATCGGGCGTGCCGCGTCCCGCCTGGCCGACGGCAAGGGCAAGGAGGCCCTCGACGATCTCGAGGCCGTCGCCGGTTACAAGCGGGTCACCCTCAACAAGGAGGAGTCCCGCCAGATGCAGTTCCTGATGGCGATGGCCAACCTCGAGCAGGGCAAGTTCAAGGAGGCCGAGACCATGATCGCCGCGCTGGGCAAGGCCGGCCCCATCGGCGGCCTGTTCAAGGCGCCCTACGACACCTTCGGCCCCGACCTGCTGCGGGCGTACATCGCCTACCGCCAGAACCGCCTCGATCTGGCCCGGCGCGACTTCCGGGCCGTGCTGGACAAGGCCCCCAACGAGATCAAGAACCAGGTCTACGCGTTCATCCGCTCCTGCGACGCCCTCGAGGGCTCGCAGCAGCTGGCCGCCGGCAAGTCCCAGGTGGCGCTGAACTTCTTCAACCTGATCCCGAAGGGCACCCTGGACGCGCAGACCATGCTCAACTACGGGCTGGCGCTGTACCAGTCCGGCCAGCAGGGCGAGGCCGTCAACGTGTGGACGCAGTTGAACACGCCGCAGGCGGCCTGCAACCTGGGCTCCCACTATCACAACACCGGCGACGCGCCCAACTCCTACAAGTGGCTGAAGATCTGCGTGGGCGCCGGCCTGGGCGGACCCGAGAGCCGGACGCGCATGGAATTCAAACAGAAACTGTTCAACCTGCAGTAACCCCCGAGGTGCGATCGTGAAACGCATTTTTCTTTTGACCTGTCTTGTCTTCCAGTTCTCCGGCGCGGCGTGGGGCCAGACCGCCCCCACCAAGCTGCGGTTCGGCATCTACGCGCCCAACGCCGCGTTCGCGTCGAACTCGGATCGCTGGAGCTACATCAAGAACGTCGCCTCCGTGATGCAGGCCACGCTGAAGATCCCGTGCACCGGCAACGCCTACGCCGCCGAGGGCGCGTTCTCGGGCGCCACCGGCCAGCTGGACTTCGCGCTGGTCGACGGCATCTACCTGGCCCGCGGGGGCAAGTTCCGCGTGCTGGCCACCTCGCTGTACGGCGGCGGCTCCCGGGCCCCCTGGGGCCTGTACGGCAAGGCCGGCGGCAACTTCCAGTCCCTCAAGGGCAAGGTCCTGGTCATGCCGTCCTTCGGCGGCAACACCTCGTTCGCCGAGGGCATGCTCGGCGGCGAGATCAACGTGACCCAGTTCTTCTCCTCGGTCAAGAACGTGCCCGACATCGCCGCGGCGGTCTCGGCCGTGCAGACCGGCGGCGGTGACGCCGTGTTCGCGCCGGTGGGCCTGGCCGCGGGCCTGAACCTGATCTTCAGCGTCGGCACCGTCCCCAACGCGTCGTTCGTGCTGATCAACAACAAGATCCCGGCCGACATCGTGGCCAAGGTGCAGGCCGCCATCGCATCGGTCGGCTCCGGCGCCATCGGCGGCATGGGTCCGGCCGCGGCCGGCGGCGTGGCCATGGGGCGCTCCACGGCCAAGTTCCTCTCCTCCCAGCCCGGCGTCATGCGCTTCCAGTTCCGCGGCTTCCTGAAGCCCTTCGAGGGCACCTACCAGGAGAGCCCGCTGGTCGATCACTTCTGGGTCCTGCCCAAGCAGTAGACGAACTCCCCACGGAAAAAAGCAAAGAAGAGAAGAGTTGAAGGGGGGGGATTTTCACCACGGAACACGCGGAAAAGACGGAAGAGATTCCATGCGCCCGTCCGCCATTTGAGGCAACAACGTTGCCGGAACGTCCCTCCAGGCTCTTCGTCCTCGATCAGGGTAAAAACCCGCAGGAAAACGGCATGGTCTGTCCTCGATCAGGGCGCAAACCCGCGGGAAAACGGTGTGATCGGGCGCAGAGGGCAGGATTTCTTGAGATAATTGCACAGAAACGGAAGAAGCGGCCCGGAAAAGCAGGTCGGACAGGTCGGCCCCGTCGGCCCCGTCGGCCCCGTCAGACCCGTCGGACCGGGCCGCCAGGAGAAGAGAAGAAGCCCGTGCGCAGGGGAAACGCAAAAAGCGTTGACCATCGCGGGCGCGGGGACTATGGTGCCGAACCCGGAGGGTGTTGATATGGCTACGCAGTTATCCATGGCCAGACAGGGCGAGATCACGTTGCAGATGCGGCAGGTCGCCGAAGACGAGCACCTCGATCCCGAGGTCGTCCGGGAGCGGGTGGCCCGCGGCGAGGTGGTCATCCCGTACAACCGGCACCGCAGTTTCAGGGCCGTGGGCATCGGGAAGGGCCTGCGGACCAAGATCAACGCCAACATCGGGGCCTCGGAGCTGCGCAAGCTCGAGGAGGAAGAACTGAAGAAGCTCGAGATCGCCGTGCAGTACGGCGCCGACTCGGTGATGGATCTGTCCACCGGCGGCGACCTCGACGAGATCCGTCGGATCATCCTCGGGAAGAGCCCGGTCATGATCGGCACCGTGCCGGTGTACGACCTGGCCACCCAGGGGAAGATGGACCCCCTGGTCCCGGATGAACTGTTCGCCGTCATCGAGAAGCACGCCCGGGTGGGTGTGGACTTCATCACCGTCCACTGCGGGATCACCCGGCAGTCCCTGAACGTGCTCGACACCATGCAGGCGCCCCGGATCTGCGGCATCGTCAGCCGCGG
>PHBF01000118.1 GCA_002841905.1 Deltaproteobacteria bacterium HGW-Deltaproteobacteria-17 | reverse complement strand
GTTGAAGGCGATCTTGTGGTTGTCGATGAAGTACAGGTACGGGTTGCCGAAGATGTTCTGGTCCCCGATGACGAAGATGCGCCCGGCGCCGTACTCCACGGCCTGCGAGACCGACAGGGGGCCCCAGTCCTCGTCGGGATCCTTGGTCCAGTTGCCGTACATGCCCACGGGTTTCTCCTCGTTGTCCGGGTTCCAGAAGTCACCCCAGCCCTGCTCGGAGATGAAGGCCATGCCGCCGTCGCCGTCCATGGTGCCGCCGGTCAGGAACGAGATCTCGGACACACCGTCGGTGACCGGATGCCGCGCGAAGTCGTCGATGAGGACCCAGGCCTTGCCCTCGACGGAGTGGGCCCCCTCGTCCACGGCGGACTCGTAGCGGATCGTGACGCCCATCTCGGTCAGGAAGCGGTTGACGCGCTCGGCGTGGCGGTACACGTTGGTGTGGTCGGCCACCAGGAACAGCCCGCCGCCGCCATGCACGAAATCGACGATGGCCCGGCGCTCGGCCTCGGTGAAGTCCGGGCGGCTGTCGTGCACGAGGTTGATCAGCAGCACGTCGTAGTCCTCCAGCACGTCGGCGGTGAGATAGCCGCCCGTGATGCGGTCATGGGGATAGCCGTTGGCGTTGCAGTGGTCCATGAAGCGTGTGTAGCCGAAGGTGTCCGAGTAAAGGTAGGAGGCCTCGCTCAGGATCAGCGAACTGTTCTGCTTGGTCGAGTGGATGTTGTCCTCGAGCACCCGCGTAACGGGGCCGTCGTAGCCCGCAGGCACGGTGCCGCCGGTGACGATGATCTGATTGGCGCGCACGTCCCCGTCATCACAGGCGGTCTGGAGGAAAACGGAAAGAACCAGGATAGGGAGCAGGAAGCGAAGTGACATGTCTTGCCTCGGTGGTGAAGGGGGCCCCTCAGGAGGGCTCCGGAGCAATATCATGGACCAACTTTTGAAGAATGCAAGTACATGGCTGCCTGGTTCCGGCAAATAGGCGCGTCAAAGCACGGCCGACTCGAAGACGAGTCGCGCCGGATCATCCGAACCGGGCGTCAGCGCGCCACCTGAGGGCACGACGTGCCCGGAACGTCCCTCCAGGTTCTTCGTCCTCGTTCACGTCCTGGGCCCGTCCCGTGCGCCCGTCCTCGTTCACGCCCTGGGCCCGTTCCCTGCGCCCGTCCTCGTTCACGCCCGCCGCTTGGCTTCGGGGTCCTGTCGCTGACTACCCCCACCGATGCATTCGCACTCGGTGGGGGGCCCCCATCAGCGCCACCCCTGCGCCTTGGCGGCTTCGCGTTCACGTCCTGGGCCCGTCCCGTGCGGCCGTCCGCCTTCACGCCCGCCGCTTGGCTTCGGGGTCCTGTCACCCGACCGGTCCCACGGTCGGCTTGCCACCCCCGTCTTTTGCTGACGCAAAGCGCCGGGGGGCCCCCGCATCTGCCACCCCTGCGCCTTGGCGGCTTCGCGTTCACGTCCTGGGCCCGTTCCCTGCGCCCGTCCGCCTTCACGCCCGCCGCCCGTTCCCTGCGCCGGATTCATCCCCCACCCTTGCGTCGGACCATCCCTATACGGACTTTAGCCCAGGGTAGGGCGACCGGGAGACCGGTCGCGGCTACCCTGGGAACCAAGAGGAAAGACCCCATTCCCTGCGCCCGTCTCTCCCGGTCATGCTTAAGCGACTGGCCTCCCGAGCGAGGCGACTTTCCTCCCGAGCGAGGCGACTTCCCACCGGAACGAGGCCGCTTTTTTCTTCCGCAAGACGACTTTTTTCAGGAACGAGGCGACCTTTTTCCTCACGGGGGCCTTCATGAACTGCACACAGACGACCTTCTTTCCGGGGTTTTCGAGGGAGTGACACAGGTCGGTGGGCCCGCAGGGAGAAGCCGTCGACCTTGGCGCAGAGCGGCTTCGGCGCCCCACCTGTTCCATTATCAGTAGTTTTCAGGAAAAGTTGCCAAAGCGACGTGGGTCGCGTGTTCGTCGGGTGGGATCACCCGCCGTGGGCGAGGTGGAAGACCGTCATCGCGCAGCCGTCGGGGACGGGCGTGTCGGCGTAGTGCTCGGGCTCGATGACGTCCCCGCCGATGGAGACGGTGATCAGGGCGTAGGTGTACTTGAGGTGGTCGAGGACGTCCTGGACGGTCATGCCCTCGCGCCAGGGGACATCGTGGAGATCGTTGACACGGATCATGGTTGAGTCTCCTGCAGAGAGGCCAGCCTTCAGGCTGGCCGGACAGTCAGGCGGCGAACTGCATCCTGTGGTGAACACGCAGGAAGAGGGCCGCCTATCGCGGTGGCCCGGGCCGCGCGTGGGCGCGCCACCTGAGGCGACGACGTCGCCGGATCAGTCCGCCGCCAGGGCCAGCAGCTCGGGCAGGTCGATGCCCAGCTCGCGCAGGCGGGCCTTGGTGGGGATGCCGTCCTGGCTCCAGCCGCGGCGGGCGTAGGCGGCGTCCATGACCTTCTGGTACTGGGACTCGCGGTGGGCGCGCAGGGCCGCGCGCTTCTCGTCGAGGGTCATCTTCGCGGGATCCAGCCCCAGCACGCTCTGGAGCTGGCCGTCGTAGCGCTCGGCGCGGGACAGGTACTCCTCCTCCGTGACCGGGCCCAGGGAGCGGTAGGGCGGCGTGTCCCCGGCGCGGGTGCCGAAGCCGAACAGCACGCTCATGAGGCGCTGCAGGTTGTGCACGCGGGCGCTCTGGGCCAGCATCTTCTCCTCGTCGAGCTTCTCGCCGGTCATGCCCTCGTAGAACTTGAAGTAGTTGTCCACGTGCTCCGGGATCTTCGCGGCCAGCTGGGGGGCATACTTCTTGTTGTCCGCGGGGGCGACGTCGTTCCAGACGATCTTGCACAGGCCGTGGAGGCCGAACCAGGTGCGCCACAGCGGGAAGTAGTACAGCGCCTCGGCCTTGTCCTCGAAGGACGGGATCTGGTTGTTCACCATGTCCATGAAGATCAGCCAGGCCTCGTCGTGCTGGGGGCCCTTGACGGCCATGGCGTAGCCGGCCTGCTGGGCCAGGCTCTCCTTGGGCACGTACTCGGAGTACTCCAGCCCCTTGACCTCCATGCCGATGTCGCGGATGAACCGCGCGTCGCCGCGGCCCTCGCGGATCCACTTCTCCTTGAGAAACCGGACGCCCTGGCCCACCTCGACGCCGAAGCCCTCGCCGCGGCTCATCTGGTGCAGGCACTCGAGCACCTCGGCGCAGGCGCCGAACTTCAGTTCCAGCCCGCCGGTGTCGGCCGTGGTGATCACGCCGGCCTCGAAGCACTCCATGACGAAGGCCATGCCCGTGCCCGCGGAGATGATGTCGATGCCGTAGGTGTCGCAGTAGAAGTTGAACTCCACGATGAAGTCGGGATCGAAGCAGCCCATGTTGGTGCAGGCGCCCACGGTCTCGTATTCGGGGCCGTCCACGGTGACGCGGTGGCCCTTGTACGGGCCGGTCTTCAGTTCGAAGCCGTCGACGGCCTTGGCGCAGGACATCGAGCAGCCGAACCAGCAGCCGTCGGGGTTGTTCTGGGTGAAGTACTTCTTGCGCAGCACCTGGGAGTCGACCTTGTAGGTGTCGGGGTGCTGGCCGAACTTGTAGTTGTGCACGGGCAGCAGGTCGTAGCGGTCCATGACCTCGACGATGTTGGCCGTGCCAACCTCGCGCATGCAGCACTGGTTCTTGTCCAGGGTGGCCATCTCGGCGTTGACCTTCATGCCGTGCTTCCGGATCAGGTCGGGATCGACGGGGTGGTTCGTGTCGTCGATGATCTGGATCGCTCCGGTGGGGCAGACGTGGGCGCACGAGGTGCAGCCGATGCAGTGCGGATCGGACTCGCCGAAGGGCATGGTCAGGTGCCGCAGGATGCCGCGGCCGGCGAAGTCCAGGATGCGCTCCTGGATGAACTCGTCGCAGGCCTTGACGCAGTGGCCGCACAGGATGCAGGCCTTCGGGTTGGGATCGGTCAGGTCGCTGGCAAACGCGGACCCGTCGGTGACGCCGCAGCGGCGCGCCACGTCCTGGATCACGGGCACGTTGGGCCAGCGCCCCAGGTACATCTGGGCCAGCACCTTCCGGTGCTTCTGCACGCGCTCGGAGTTCGTCCACACGGTCATCTCCTGACGGACCGGGTAGTTGCACGCCGTGACCAGGCGCCGCTTCCCCTTGATCTCGATCTCGCACATGCACAGCCGGCAGGTGCCGTTGGGCGTCAGGTCCTTGTGGTAGCACAGGGTGGGCAGCGCGATGCCCGCGCCGATCACCGCCTTGATGAGCATGCTGTCCTCGAGGACGGTGATCTTCTTGTCGTTGATGGTGATGTCGATCTTGGTGGGAGCCATCACTTCACCTCCACGGCGTGGAACTTGCACACCTCGAAGCAGATGCCGCAGCGGATGCACTTCTGGGCGTCGATCACGTGGGTCTTCTTCCGCTCGCCGGTGATCGCGGCGGTGGGGCAGGGCTTGACGCAGGCGCCGCAGCCGGTGCACGCGGGCTCGAGGATGCGGTAGGAGATCAGGGGCTTGCACACGCCCGCCGGGCAGCGCTTCTCGCGGATGTGCGCCTCGTACTCGTCCCGGAAGAACTTCAGCGTCGAGAGCACGGGGTTGGGCGCCGAGCCGCCGAGCTGGCACAGGGAGGTCTCGCGGACGGTGTCGCAGATGGCCTCGAGCATGTCGAGATCGCCTTCCACGCCGTTCCCGTCGCAGATCCGTCGCAGGATCCGCGAGAGCGCGTAGAGGCCCTCGCGGCAGGGCGTGCACTTGCCGCAGCTCTCGTCGACGAGGAAGTCCACGAAGTAGCGCGCCACGTCGACCATGCACGTGCGGTCGTCCATGACGATCATGCCCCCCGAGCCCATCATCGAGCCCAGCCCGGTGAGGGAGTCGAAGTCCACGGGCATGTCCAGGTGCGAGGCCGGGATGCAGCCCCCCGAGGGACCGCCGGTCTGCACGGCCTTGAAGGTGCGGCCGTCGGGCACGCCGCCGCCGACGTCCTCGATGATCTCCCGCAGGGTGATGCCCATGGGGACCTCCACCAGGCCCGTGTTGCGGACCTTGCCCACCAGCGAGAAGACCTTGGTGCCCGAGGAGCCGTTCCACGGATTGTCCTTCACGTCGCCGGTGCCCATGCCCGCGAACCATTTGGCGCCCTTTTCCAGGATGGGGGGCACGTTGGCCCAGGTCTCCACGTTGTTGAGCACGGTGGGCTTGTCCCGGAAGCCGTACTCGACGTTGTGCACGTACTTGGCCCGGGGCTCGCCCGCGCGACCGGCCATGGAGGCCATCAGGGCGGAGCTCTCGCCGCACACGAAGGCGCCGGCGCCCCGGTGGATGCGGATGTCGAACGAGAAGTCGGTGCCGAAGATCCTGTCCCCGAGCAGTCCGGCGGCCCGGGCCGCGTCGAGGGCCCTGTTCAGGCGGACCAGCGCCAGCGGATACTCCTTGCGGATGTAGATGAAGCCCTCGGAGGCGCCCACGGCGAAGGCGCCGATGGTCATGCCCTCGATCACGGCATAGGGATCCGACTCGATGATCGAGCGGTCCATGAACGCGCCCGGATCGCCCTCGTCGGCGTTGCAGACGACATAGATCTCGCAGCCGCGCTTCTCCATGGCCTTGCGGCCCGAGGCCCACTTCACGCCGGCCGGGAAGCCGCCGCCGCCGCGGCCGCGCAGGCCCGAGCGGGTGATCTCGGCGATCACGTCCTCGGGTTGGTTCTCGGTGATCACGCGCCGCAGGGCGGTGTAGCCGCCGCGGGCGATGTAGTGGTCGAGGTTCTCGGGATCGATCAGGCCCTTGTTGCGCAGGGCCACGAGCTGCTGCTTGGTGAAGAACGGGATGTCCTCCATCTTCGGGTTGATCGCGCCGGTCACCGGGTTCCTGTGCATCAGTTTCTCGACGGGTTTTCCGCCGACCAGATGCTCCACGACGAGGGTCTCGACGTCCTTCTCCCGGAGCTTCTGGTAGAAGATGCCTTCGGGCTGAACCACGACGATGGGCCCCACCGCGCAGAAGCCGTTGCAGCCGGTGCCCACCACCAGCCACTGATCCTGCAGACCGTGCTCGGCGAGCCGGTCGTTCAGGATCTTCTTGATCTCGAAGCCCTTGGCGGCCACGCAGCCGGTGCCGTTGCACACCATGAGCATGCCGCGGTACCTGGCCTGTTCGGCGTGCACGCCCGCGGAGATGGTCTCGAGCTGGTTCATGGAGATCGGACTAGTCATGATCCACCTCCTCCCCGGCGCAGTCCGCGGGGGCCGCGGTGCCCGGAGCGGCATGCTGTTGGAGCAGTCTCTCGACCTGCCGGCTCTCCACGTTCCCCACGATCTCGTCGCCGATGCGCACCACCGGCGCGATGGAGCAGGCGCCCAGGCAGGCCACGGCCTCGAGGCTGTACTTCCCGTCGGCGGTGGTGCCGCCGGTGGGGATGCCCAGCACGCGTTCGAAGGAGTCCAGGATGTTCGCCGCGCCCTTGACGTGGCAGGCGGTGCCCATGCAGACCTGGACGATGGTCTCGCCGCGGGGCTCGAGGCTGAAGGACTTGTAGAACGTCGCGATGTGGTACAGGTGCGCCAGCGGCGTGCGCGTGCGGTGCTGGATCTGGTCCAGCGCCACCTTCGGGATGTGGCGGAAGCGCTCCTGGATGTCCTGCATCATCTCGATGACGTACTCCGGGTCGGCGTGCCAGCGGTCGATGATGCGGTCGAGCTCCTCGCGCACCGTGGGGCACTCCATCCGGGTGAGCTTCTTCGGGGTGATGCGGGAGGCCACCAGGTTCTCCTCGACGCGCCAGGCCGGCGTCATGGAGCGGCTGCGCAGCACCAGGGCCTTGATCTTCTTGTGGCGGAACACCGTGCCGATGCCGCCGCGCGCGGCCTGCTTGAAGCGGCAGACGCCGCGGCGCCAGTCGTAGAACGAGAAGTTGAGCATGCCCATGCGCACGTAGTTGGCCGCCGTGCCCGCGGACACGACCGCGATGTTGCGCTTCTCGATCTCGTTGCGGGCGAACTGCCCGGTGAGCTCCTCGGCCAGGACATGGGAGTCCACCGCGTCGTCGGTGGCGTCGTACACGCGCACGGTGCCCTCGACGGAGTCGATGGCGATGATGCACTCGGTGTCGGAGATGCCGGTGAGCATCATCGCGTCGAACCCGGAGAACTTCAGGAACGGGCCGAAGTAGCCGCCCACGTTGCAGTCCATCATCGACTGCGTCATGGGGGAGACCGCGGTCACGATGGTCTTGCCCGCGCCGGGAAACGAGGTCGTGCCGCCCAGGGGGCCGGCCGAGAAGCAGATGGGGTTCTCGGGGCTGTCCCACTTCGTGTTCTTGTTGATCTCGCGGAAGGTCAGCCACAGGTCGAAGCCCTTGCCGCCGGTCCACAGGCGCTTCATCTGGTCGTCGACGGGCACCTCGGTGACGGTCCTGGCCGAGACGTCCACGCGCAGGGCCCGGTTGGCGTAGCCCCGGTCCAGATCCCGCAGTTGATAACGTGTTTCAAAGAGAATTTTCCGTTCGTGCACCCGACACCTCCTGGAAGCTGACCCGAAGGCCGCCTTGGGTTCTTAAAACACCCGCGCGCGCGGTTCAAGGGAATTTTTTCACGACGGGGAAAGATCCCGCCTGGAAAATGGGGAAGGCAAAGTCAATGGAAATACAAACAGTGCTAATAGAGGCGTTCGCAGGCCGTGATGCGGGTGTAGGAGTCATTGGAAATGAAATTCCAATACGTGCAGTTGGCGTCCCCGGCGCAGCCGAGACAGGGACCCACTGCATAGTTGTTCACCCCGTCATGGAAGTGCCATGCGTTGTCGCCGCCGGCACAGGAGGCCTGGCTCGAGCAGCAGCCGGCTGCTCCGCCGCAGAGGGTCGCCGTTCCGTAGTGAG
>PHBF01000117.1 GCA_002841905.1 Deltaproteobacteria bacterium HGW-Deltaproteobacteria-17 | reverse complement strand
CGGTACCGTCGCCGAGCTGGCCGTACTGGTTCCAGCCCCAGCACCAGAGGGTGTCGTCGGTCAGCAGCGCACACGTGTGCATCTCACCGGCGACCAACTGGCGCACGCCTACACAATCATTGACCACCGTGCAGGAATTCGTGCAGGAGAGCGTGCCGGTCCAATAACCCTGGCCCGCGCAGGCCTGTCCCCGGAGATCGGCGCCGTCGCAGGCCTCCTCCCCCGCAGCGATGCCGTCTCCGCACGCCGTCTCGCAGGTGCTGGGCGTCCCGGTGCACTCGTAGCCCGCCTCCTCGTCGCAGAGATGGCTGCAGCCGTCGTCGTCGGCGCGGTTGCCGTCGTCACAGGTCTCCTCGGCGTCGATCACGCCGTTGCCGCAGGTGCTGTTGCAGCCCGAGTTGTCGAAGGTGCAGTTGGCGTTGCAGGAGAGCACGCCGCCGGAATACCCGAGGCTGACGCACGTGTTCCCGTTGAGGTCGGTCCCCTCGCACTCCTCGCCGGCGCTCACCTGCACGTCGTCGTCGCCACAGAAGCCCACACAGATGCCCGGGGCCAGGGTGCACCGATCGGTGCAGGCCAGCTCGCCGGACTGGGTGTAAAACCCGTAGTCACCGCAGGTCGCGAATCGGAAGTTGGCGGTGTCGCAGTCCTCCCCTGGATCCAGGACGCCGTCACCGCAGGAGTCGATTGTCTTCACGTTTTCACATGCGAACGCCACGACCAAACAAAGCATAAAATAAAGAATCTTCATGACGCCATCCTGGGGGCCGCGCTCCGGAAATTGGGGACCCGAAAATTCATGGACCACTATACCTGACGCGGTGCACGTTGTCATTCACCTTGTGGGAGCCTCCCCCGGACGGAGGGCAGGCGATTCCGGCGTAAACACTTGAATTCACCCTCGCGCCCATGTACTGTCTTCTCCTGCCATGAGCCGAATCACCGTACGAAACCTGCTCGAAGACGCCAAGCTGGTGCTGCAGTTGAAGTGCCTCGCCGGGGCCCAGAACCTGTGGAAGGACATCACCGAAGCCCATATCATGAAGGCCGGTCTGCTGCTGGCCGGCGTCGAGCGTGACGCGCAGCCCAACAGCATCATCGTGCTGGGACAGAAGGAAATCTCCTACTTCGAGCAGCTCAAGGGACGTCAACGCTCCGAACCCGTGCGCCAACTGATCGACTTCCAGCCTTCGTGCATCATCGTCACCAAGAGCCTTCCGGTGCCACGCCTGCTGGTGACCACCTGCCTGGACCAGAAGATTCCCCTGTTCTCCACGCCGCTTTTGACCAGCCGGCTCCTCGACAACCTCGAGACGTGGATCGACGAGAACACCCGGGAGAGCATGACGCTCCACGGCGTGCTCGTGGACGTGCTGGGCATCGGCGTCCTGATCCAGGGACCGTCGGGCATCGGCAAGAGCGAGGTCGCGCTGGAACTGATCTCCCGTGGACACCGGCTCGTGGCCGACGACCTCGTGGAGATCCAGAAACAGCACGGCAACCACCTGATGGGACAGGGGCGCCCCCTGGTCAGCCATCACATGGAGATACGCGGACTCGGCATCGTCAGCATCCCTGCCCTGTTCGGCCCCACCGCCGTGCGCGACAGCAAACGCATCGAGTCCATCGTCGACCTCGAGGAGTGGGATCCCAAGAAGGAGTACGACCGCCTGGGCATCGACGAGCAGCACCGGTCGATCCTGGACGTGCGGCTGCCGCTGCTCACCATCCCGGTGCGCCCGGGCCGTTCGGTGGCGACGATCATCGAGGTCGCGGCGCGCGACCGCCTGCTCAAGGAGCGCGGCATCCACAGCGCGCGCCTTTTCCACGATCAACTCGACAAGGTCCTGTCCTCCCGCGCCGTGCATCCGGCCAAGGGGATAGAGTAGAGAAAGAGGCACCCCCCATGCGACTGGTCATCGTCACAGGTCTCTCCGGCGCGGGGAAGACCGTCGCGCTGCATGCCCTGGAAGATCTGGGCTTCTTCGCCGTCGACAACCTGCCCGTGCCGCTGATGGCGGGCTTCGCGTCGCTGCTGATGAGCACTCCGGACTATCCGGAGGCCGCCATCGCCATCGACATCCGCAACGCCGACTTCCTCTCCCACTGGCAGGGGGTGAAGGCCCAGCTGCTGCGCATGAACCACACCGTGGAGATCCTCTTCCTCGAGGCATCCGACGCGGCGATCGTGGCCCGATATCAAGCCAGCCGCCGCCCCCATCCGCTGAGTGACGGCGACCAGCTCCTCCCCACCATCGCCGACGAGCGCGCCCTCCTCGAGGAGCTGCGCAAGGACGTCAACTGGCTCGTGGACACCACCGATCTGACGACCCATGAGCTGCGCGGCCGCATATTCTCCTTTTTCTCCGACTACGAGCTGCCGCCGCTGCGCGTGCATCTGATTTCCTTCGGCTTCTCCAAGGGCCTGCCCCTGAACGCGGACATGGTCGTGGACGCCCGCTTTCTGCCGAACCCCTACTTCGTTCAGGGCCTCTCCGACCTGCTGGGCACCGATCCACCGGTGCAGGCATTTCTCGAAAACCACACCGAAGTCCGGGATTTCGTGGACAAATTGGCTGATTTGGTTCTATATTTGCTCCCACGCTATCGGAGTGAAGGCAAGGCGTATTTCACTCTGGCGATTGGATGCACGGGTGGGCGGCACCGAAGTGTCTATGTGGCCGAAGCCCTGCAGAAGCGGCTGACAGCCGCCGGGTTCGAGCCCCGCGTGAATCACCGTGACGCGCAGGGCACATGATCCACGGCGTCCCCGGGTCCCATCATCGAAGGATTGAACATGCGACACGAGATTGAAGTCGAACTGATCAACGAGCAGGGCATGCACACCCGCCCTGCCAAGCTCTTCGTGGAGACGGCCGTGAAATTCACCTCGGAGATCGAGGTCTCCTACGACGGACTCTCGGCCAACGGCAAGAGCATCATGGGGTTGCTCGGACTGCTGGCCTACCGCGGCTGCCGCCTCGTCATCAGCGCGACCGGTGATGACGCCAAGCCGGCCGTGGAGGCGCTGGCCGGCCTCGTGAACTCCGGTTTCAATGAGTAGCCATCCATGAGCATACGCAACGTGTACCTCTTCGGACAGGGCGTGGTGCCCGGCATCGTCATCGGCCGGGCGCACCTGATCCAGGGGGCCAACCAGTACGCGTGGACCCAGCGGCACATCCCCCCCGAGGAGTGCTCCATCGAGATTGACCGCCTCCGCCAGGCCGTCGAGACGTCGTGGCAGCAGCTCGAGGACATCAAGGAGCAGCTGGCCGGCGACTCCAAGGACCCCGGGCACATCCTCGAGGCGCACCAG
The DNA here is from genome assembly GCA_002841905.1 of Deltaproteobacteria bacterium HGW-Deltaproteobacteria-17. Classification (GTDB taxonomy): domain Bacteria; phylum Myxococcota_A; class Polyangia; order HGW-17; family HGW-17; genus HGW-17. The sequence goes on along the minus strand of PHBF01000117.1, from coordinate 4,647 downwards.
ATGATGCTGCGCGACCAGGATCTGCAGTCCAGCTTCGAGAAGATCATCGTCTCCGAGCGCATCAACGCCGAGTGGGCGGTCCTGCGGACGCTGGGCGCCTGGGAGGAGCGCTTCCTGCGCATCGAGAACGAGTACATCCGGGAGCGCTTCTCGGATCTGCGCTTCGTCTGCACGAGGCTGCTGCGCACGCTCTCGGGACAGTCCGCCAACGAGGTCATCGCGCCGCCGCCCGACGCGGTCATCATCGCCACGGAGCTCTCCCCCGCCGACACCATCCTGCTGGGGCGCAACGCCGTGGCGGGCCTGATCACGGTGCGGGGCGGCAAGACCTCCCACACGGTCATCATCGCCAAGGCCTTCGAGATCCCGACGGTCGTGGGGGTCGCGCGCGCGTTCGAGCACGTCGGCGAGGGCGATCTGGTGGTCCTCAACGGGCACAAGGGCGAGATCATCGTCAACCCCGACGCCAAGCTGGTCTCGGTGTACCGTGCCCAGAGCCACCGCATGATCGCCAAGGATCAGGCGCTGCTCGAGAAGTGCCACCTGCCCGGTGAGACCGCCGACGGGACGCAGGTCCGCGTGCTGGCCAACCTGGACTTCGCCGACGAGATCGTGAAGGCCAAGGGGCACGGCGCCGAGGGCATCGGCCTGTACCGCACCGAGTTCCTGTTCATGGTGCACGAGAAGGACATCGCCGACGAGCAGGTGCACTTCCAGGACGTCAAGGAGCTGCTCGAGCGCTGGCCCGGCGGCGGTCCGGTCACCCTGCGGACGTTCGACCTGGGGGGCGACAAGTTCCCGCTCACCTCGCAGCTGGCCCGTGAGGCCAACCCCGCCCTGGGGCAGCGCAGCCTGCGCCTGGCCCTGGCCCATCCGCACATCTTCAAGGCCCAGTTGCGCGGCTTCCTGCGGGCCTACGCCCTGTTCCCGCACATCGATCTGCGCATCATGTTCCCCCTGGTGGCCAGCGTGCGCGAGTTCCAGACCGCCCGCGAGATCCTGTGCGAGTGCTATCGTGAACTGTCCATCGAGGGTCACGAGATCCCGGACACATTCAAGATCGGCGCCATGCTGGAGCTCCCCGCGGCCCTGATGATCGCGGACATGCTCTCCCGCGAGTGCCAGTTCTTCTCCATCGGCTCCAACGATCTGATTCAGTACGCCCTGGCCGTGGACCGCGGCAACGAGAAGGTCGCCCACATGTACCGGGGGCTGCATCCGGGCATCCTGCGCATGATCCACCATGCAATCCGGGCCGCCGACGACGCCGGAGTCGACATCTCCCTGTGCGGCGATCTGGCGACCGAGCCGATTCCCGCCCTGATCATGCTCGGACTGGGCCTGCGCAGCTTCTCGATGCCGCCGGTGTTCATCCCGTATGCCAAGGACTTCCTGCGCACCGTGCGGCTGGCCGAGATCGAGGAGTTGACCACCCACGCGCTGACCCTCCCCTGCGCAGACGACATCGAGGCCTTCATGCGGGCGTCCCTGGGCAACCGTCTGCAGGACACGTTCTGGTCCGAGATCTCCGAAAAATGAGGTGGGCATGTCGTACCTGACCATCATCACCATCACCCTGACGGTCCTGCCCAGCCTGCTGCTGTTCCTGTACATCTACACCCACGACGAGCATCCCGAGCCCAAGGGGCTGGTCCTGAAGGTCGCCTTCTTCGGCGCCCTCACCGCCATCCCCGTGATCGCGGTCGTGTTCGGGATCAACTCGGTCCTCTCCCAGCCGACCGATCCCCTGCTGAAGGCCGCCTTCTCGGCCTTCGTCGAGGCTGCCATCCCAGAGGAGATCTTCAAACTGGTGGCCGTGCTGCTGATCGTCTACCGGCATCCCGCCTTCGATGAGCCCTTCGACGGCATCGTCTATTGCGCCATCGCCTCCCTGGGCTTCGCCACCCTCGAGAACATCCTGTACGTCTCCTCGGGCGGCCTCAGCGTCGCCATCGCCCGGGCGCTCACGGCCGTGCCGCTCCACGCGTTCTGCGGTGTGATCATGGGCTACTACGTGGGCCGCGCCCGCTTCTCGTCGGGGCTCAAGAACACGGGGTTCTGGGTCGCCGCGCTGTTCTGGCCCATCCTGTACCATGGCGTGTACGACTGGACGATCTTCTCGTTCAACAACACCCAGAACGGCCTGTTCCTGATCGGCACGCTGGCCTCGCTGGTGTGGATCATCGCCGCGGGCGTGCTCAAGATGCGCCGCCTCGAGCGGGAGAACGTGCCGCTGCTGGCGGCCTACCATGGCGTGCCCCTGTCGGAGCTCCAGGCCGCCCTGCCCCATGGCGTCTTCACCGAGGCGATCCTGCCGCAGATCCGCGAGTTCCTCGACCAGGCGAGCCCCATCCGGTACCCGTCAGCCCCCTACGACGCCGACGCCCTCGACGCCGGCGGTCCGGGCCTGGGAGACGCCCTGGCCCGCCGGGCCGCCAGCTCCGTGGCCATCCCGGTGCGCCGCTCCCGCGGCTTCCTGGGGGTGCTGATGGTGTTCTCCGGCATCCTCTTCGTTTCCTTCTCCTCCCTGGTGCTGCTCGGACTGGGCCTCAACCTGGCCAATCCCGAGTACGCCAAGACCGACGAATTCTACATGGGCTCGGCCGTCGCCGGACTGGTGATGCTGCTGCTCCTGGTCTGGGGCTCCCGGCTGTTCCTCCGCGGCCTGCGCCGGAACCGGACCGCCTGACGACTTTTCCGTCTTCTTGAACGATTCCGTTTGCAATGCAACCCCCTTGTCAGGCAAATCAGTAATGGAGGTGTTCCGATGCGCTCGAGATCCGGCCGGCTTTTTTTCTCCCTGATGCTCTGCAGCCTGTGCCTGTCCTGCGACGATGGGGCCCGGAAGGAGACGACCGATCCCTGCGCGGACGTCACCTGTGAAGAATGGCAGGCCTGCAACGCGGGTGATTGCCTGACCGTGGAAGGTCGCTGCAACAATTACACCGACTGCGCCGACGACATGTTCTGCGATGACGACCTCCATGTCTGCAGGGGCCCACGCCGGCCTGGCGACGACCTCCTCATGGACCTCGAGGGCAACAGCGTCGCCTTCTCGTTCGCGGGCCTGATCAATCCGGAGACCGCCGAAAACACGATCCTGGGAGATGGCGCTTACACCTTGGACATCGAGGATCTCTTGGACGTGCTCACCGAGTACGCCTACGTCCTCGAATACACCTTCCCGGAGGACACCTACGACCCCGGGCTCGCCGGTGTCCGGACGCTGGTCCTGGGTGTCTCGAAGATCCATGCACAATCCGGCAGCGAGCTGGACTATTACCATTTCAGTTGGATCGTCGAAAAAGACCTGCTCATGGAGGCCCTCGACGCCGATGATCCCCTCATCGGGTCCCCCAGGTTCATCCGGTTCTCCCTGATGGACGTCAACCAGTACACCCGCCCCTGGGACCGGACCATGTTCCAGAAGTACTGCGCGATCTCCATGTTCGACACCACGGACGGCCGCGGCCTCCTTTTTTTGGATCATTACGACAACACCACGTTCGAGGCCGGCGAGGACCTGCGCATCTGGGGGAACCTGCCGCTGACCACGCGGCTGATCATCACGCCTGAAAACGAGGAGGCCAACTGCACCTACCGTATCGGGGAGACCTATGTCACCAAGGCCGAGTTCGACGCCGGGCGCGCCAGCACCGAGCCCGCGCTCTCCTGCGGGCTGCCCGCGGACTTCTTCGAGGCGCCCGCGGCGATGCACCTCGAGTATTTCTTCAGCGGTGCAATCAACCCCGAGACCGCGACGATCCAGACCGTCATCAACGGCTACGCCGACGCCACCGCCATGCTGCAGGAAGAGGTCGTCGTCGACGACTACAGCGCCCTGGCCCTGTACATCTCCACCGGGATCCCCGAGCCCGTCGACTACGCGCAGTCCATCGGCGGTATCGAGATGATCACCGACGACCACTACACGTTCTACATGCTGGGACTCACGGTCCACACCTCCACCCTGGCCGCGATGAAGGAGGGGCTGACCACGGTCCTGCCTTGGGACGCCAACCACATGCTCGCCGCCATCGAGCTCCACGAGGAGCGGGTGGTCGGTCAGGACACGTTCTCCAAAATCTGCCCGGTGGGCATCACCGGCGCCGACGCGACCGGGGACCTGCTGGCCTGCACCGGAAACAACACCGCCTTTCTTCCGGGGGAGACCCTGGAGCTGGCCGTCAGCGTGGAACTGACCACCGACGCCGCGGTCCTCGGGGCCGCCTACGGCTACGCCGACGGCCAGACCTGCCACTGCCAGATGAACTACGGCACGATCGACTGCGCGGTCTTCGATCAACTCGGAAACGGAGAGTGACCCATGAACGCGCTGCTGCTGCTTTCCCTGCTCTTCGGCCCCCTGCACACCGGCACCCACGGGGTCACGCAGAAGGCCATGATCATCGTCACTACAAAGAAGATCGTTTCCCAGTCGGCCAGGTTGGCCGACTTCGTGCAATCCAAGGAGGATCGGGGCTATCTCGTGGACGTCGCGACCGAGGATGACTACGGGTCCGCGGGGGAGACGGGCCTGCCCCGCGCGCTGGCGATTCGTGCCTTCCTGCAGTCGGTGCACGCGGACTACTCCTACGCGCTGCTCATCGGCAACGCCCACGCCGACTACGGCGACGTCCCGATGTG
>PHBF01000116.1 GCA_002841905.1 Deltaproteobacteria bacterium HGW-Deltaproteobacteria-17 | reverse complement strand
TTATCGGCCAGGACCGGTCATCGGTTGCAGGATTTTTTCAGCGGACTTCGAAATCGGTGTCGAGGGCCAGGGTGCGGGCCAGCACGCGGACGAACTGCCCGATGTAGGTCGTGCCGCCGCCGGAGTCGGCCATGTCCGTGACGTAGATGTAGCCGTCGGGACCCGCGCCGATCCAGGAGGGGAAGCGCACCGAGATGTCCTTGCCCACGCGCCCGAAGCCTGCCAGGATGTCGAACTGCATGCGGTATTCGACCGGGATCTCCACGCTGTCGTCGAGCAGCACACGGAAGGTGAAGAACGGGGTCGTGACGTCGCCCGAGGCGCGCGGGACGCGGTAGTCGTAGGCACCGGGGATGGCCTCGCAGGTGGCGTCGGGCGCCGAAGCGAAGGCCGGCCGGTACGGCGTGGCGGAGCCGGAGAGCAGGAAGGAGCCGTCGGTCCGGACCTCGTATTTCTGGGGGCCGCCGAGGCACCACACCGAAGACAGTTCGGGCCAGGGCGCGCCGGCGCACACGCCGGTGGTCTCCCCGTCGGCCTTCAGGCAGACGCCGCCGTGGACCCAGCCGAACCCTCGGCAGTCGAGGTCGACCTCGCAGGAGACGGGCTGGCCGTCGGCCCCGGCGTACTCCAGCGCCTCGACCACCAGTTGATCCCGCCAGACGCCGGTGACGCGGAACTCGCGGTCGGAGGCGAGCAGGCGGGAGCAGGCGTTGACATGGTCCTGGGCGAACTCCCGCGGGAAGCACAGCCCCGGGAGGTCCTGCCGCTGCATGGGGGTGCGGCCGCAGGCGTAACCGTCGAGGCAGTCTTCCGAGGTGTCGCAGCCGACGAAGCGCAGGACGTCGCCGGGCTGGACACCCGAGGCGCAGTAGTTCGCGCCGACGTCGTAGAACACCAGCTCGGGCGCGCCGGACTGATCGCGGTCGGCGATGCCGAAGCTGCGCGCGGTCCCGGGGAGCACGGCATCCCAGATCACGTTCCAGGTCTCGGAGCGCATGAAGTACCCGTCGAGGTCGTGCAGGAAGAGGCCGTCGTCGAGGGGCACGATCGTGGGCAGGCCGCCGGTGGCGGTGGTGGGCAGGTCGCTCACATAGTAGGTCACCGGGGTCTCCATGCGGGGACGGCCGGTGGTGTCATATCCCTCGTTCAACTCCACGGCGTTCCGGAACCGGTGCGCCTGGACCTCCTCGGGCCACACCTGGCCGTAGGCATCAGGTCCCATGCGGAACGCGAAGGTGTCCTCGGTGAAGGCCTCGTCGAGGTTGATCAGATATATCGCGCCTTCCCAGCTGGTGGCCACGCCGAAGATGCCCAGATAGGTCGTCTTCAGGTCGGGATCCTGGGAATCGGTGTTCTCGGGACGCGAAAAGAAGGTGACGTCCTGGATCAGGCGGTTCTCGGAGAGGTGGATGCCGGGCGTGAGCGCCACGAAGGCCCGGGGGACGCTGCCCACGGGCAGACAACCACGCTCGGGGGCGTCCAGCGTCAACGTGGGGAGCTCCCGCGTGTCGGCCTGGGTCTCGCACTCCTGGAGGTCGGAGAGCCGCACCACGCGCACGTCCCCCCTGCGGGTGACCGCATAGAGGAACTTGCCCCACCGGGTCTCGGGGGTGACCCGCAGGGCCCCCAGGCCCAAAGTCTCCCCTTCGAGCACGACCTGTCGGGCCACCAACGGATCGCCCGCGGGGTCCAGATCGACGGCCAGCAGCAGGTCGGGCAGAAGTCCGGCCGAGTTCACACCGACGAAGAGGGCGTCCCCATCCATCGCGAGCGTCGAAGGGAGCAGCTCCGTGGGCGTGGCGTCGACGGACCCGGTGCCGTCCAGGCTCTCCCGGGGACAGTCGGCCAGGTCGGCCGGGGCCAGGAACGGATCGGAGGCGGAGACCCGCCAGGCGGCCGAGAGCTGCCCGTCGACGCCGAAGCGCCCGATGGCCTGGCAGCCGGGGAACGTGATCAGCAGCTCGCCCGAGGAGGCATGAAACTCCAGGTGAAGCGGGACCGAGGTCACCGGCGCGGCGCCGTTCATGAGCGGGATCGTGGCCGACGGCACCGACGGGGCCTCCCCCCGGATCATCTCGAGCAGGGAGTCCACCGGGACCGAGACCAGCCTCGACGGGCCGGACGCGAGCACATGGAGCGTGCCGGTGACGTCGTCGAGCAGGACGTCCTTGAGGGTCATTCCCACGGGAAGCAGGTTGTATCCGGGGTTGAGCGGGTCGAGATCGGCGATCTTCTCGTCCTTGAGGTCGACGACGGCCAGCTCACCCCTGGCGGAGAGGGCGATGTAGGCGAAGTAGCGCGTGTCGGCAGGATCGGCCTCGCAGGCGGCCATGGATTCCCAACGCCACTTGCGGGCCTCGTCCCTGCGAGCGCAGAAGAAGCCGGCCTTGATCGGACGCTCCAACTGGCGCTCGGGCAGCTCGTTCTCCTCGTCATCACAGGCGGCGAGAGGGAGCGCGAAGAGGGCGATCAGCAGCACCGACAGAAGCATTGCACCGCGGGAGGGTTGTTTCAGTTGAACGGATGTGCGCATGTCAGTCCTTCCCGATCTGCCTGGGCATGCCGAAGCGGCCGATCCGCCGCCAGGAGGGCCCGTCGTACGAAACCAGCGAGATCGTGCCTTCGGCGAAGTTCACGACGTAGAAACCGGGGAAGCGGTCCGCCGGCGGAAACAGGAATTCATGGGGACCGGTGCCCACCGGGATGCGCTGCACCCAGGTGCCGCTGGCCGGATCCATCACCAGCACCTCCCCCTCGGGGAAGCTGGTGACGAAGACCTGCTCGATGCCGAGCGCGTCCTTCTGGACCTGGACCAGCGCGGGCTGCGACGACACCTCGATCGTGTTGATCGGGGTCAGGCGCGTGCGCCCCTGGGCGTCCACCGACACGTCGAAGGTCACGAGCACGGGAGGATAGCGCACGGCGGCATACAGCCTGGTGCCGTCGCCGGAGAAGGCCATGCCGCGGAGCTCCGAACCGCTCTCGAAGGGTCCGTACGGGCTCTGCAGATAGAGGCTGCCCACGGACACGAGCAGATCCTGATCATCCTCGGGGGAGTACTGCCAGCGGAACCAGGCGATCTCGGGGGCGTACGAGTTCGAGACGTAAAACGTCGGCCAGGCGTCGGGACCCGGGACCGCGTCGTAGGATCCGACGTAGCCGTTGTAGTTCACGGTCATGTTCGCGTCGAAGACCTGCGAGATCACCGGCGGCTCCACGGCGTAGTCGACCACCGTCAGATACGGGCTGTTCAGGTGCGTCACCACCGCGTACTGCGTGTCCCCGTAGACCATGATGCGGTACGGATCCGCAGGCAGGCCGTCGTCCTTCTCCAGCCGGTGGGAGCGGCGGCAGTCCCGCGGCCAGGCGGCGTCGCAGCCGTCGCCGCAGTCCAGGCACGTCACCTGATGGTTCTCGTCCTCGTACACGTCCACGAAGGTCAGCGAGGGATCCGCGCGAACCGAGATCAGCAGGCGGTAGGCCATCGTCGAACCCTCGGGCGCGGGGAGCACCTCGATGTGCCCGGCGTAGGACCCCAGCCGCACCGCGCTCCGGACGAGGTCGGTGTCGAGATCGCACAGGAACTCGTCGCCGGCCTGCGGATCGACCCGGCAGGCCGTGTAGGTGAGCGGATCGGCGGCCATCAGGTGCAGCCGGTCGGCGTCCAGCGCCAGCAGCGTCGAGCCGTTGAAGCGCAGATCGGCGTTGCCGTTGGTGACGAACAGGGTCCGCCCCGACGGGGACATCCGCAGCCCCGACGGGTAGAAGAAGATGTCCGTCGGCGGATCGATGCCGGAGATTTCCTGGGCGCAGGCGGCCAGGAGGAACATGGTCAGAAACACAGAGAGGATGCGACGCATCGGATCACCCGGATCCTTGTGAAAGCCTAAAGATAATCGCCATCTCCCGGATCGTGGGAATCCCGGGAGTTGTTCATGTACGGCATCGCCTGATTGCGAATGTGCCGACCGATCAGAAACACGACGAAGCCGCCCAGCGCGATCAGGACCCACTTCGCGTTGGGCGTCAGCCCGGACAGGTAGTTGCCCGGCGTCCGGAACCAGAAGGTGCGATCCATCACCCCGAAGGACAACTGGTGCACCTTGTGCAGCTTGTAGGCGCTGTAGCCGGCGTAGCCCATCATGGAGAGCCCCGCCAGCCACACCAGCAGCCCGGCATACTCGAAGATCTCCTTCATGCCAGCGCCGCCAGGATCTTGAAGTCGGCGACCCGGCGCAGCAGGGCGTCGAGCCTGAACAGCAGGGCCAGGCGGTTCTCGCGCAGGGCCGGATCGTCGGCCATCACGCGCACGCCGCGCTCCTCGTGGAAGAACTCGTCGACCTCCTTCCAGAGGGAGACCATCTCGCGCAGGGCGCCGCCGAAGTCGCCGGCGTCGAGCATCGTCGCGCAGCCCGCGGAGACGCGCTCCAGGGACTCGTACAGCGCCTTCTCGGCGGGATGCTCGAGCACCTCGGGCCGGATCCGCTCGGAGACGGCGTCGGCCTTCTTCAGGATGTTCATGCGGCGGTAGAGCTTCACCAGCTGGTTGAACCCGTCGGTCTGGGCCAGCCCCGACAGGGCGGCCAGCCTGGCGGCCACGCCCACGGGACGGTCCGAGTCCACGGCCAGCACGCTCTCGATCATCTCCTTGGCGTGGTTCTCCCCGAACAGGCTCCGCATGCGGTCGACGACGAAGTCCTTCACCGTCGCGGGATCGCAGGGCAGCGGGAGGCCGGCGCAGCTCTCGGCGAACACCTCCTGCAGGGAGAGGTCCAGCCCGTTCTCGAGCAGGATGCGCAAAAAGCCCAGCGCGGCGCGCCGCAGCGCGAACGGATCCGCGGACCCGGTCGGGCGCAGGCCCGCGGCGATGCCGCCGCAGAGCGTGTCGCACTTGTCGGACAGCGCCAGCACGCGTCCCAGGGGCGTGGCGGGGAGCTGGTCGCCGGCGAAGCGGGGCCAGTAGTGTTCGCGGATCGCCTCGGCGACGGACGGATCCTCGCCCTGGGCCAGCGCATAGGCGCGCCCCATGTCGCCCTGCAGGTCGGGGAACTCGTAGACCATCTGCGTCTCGAGGTCCATCTTGCACAGCAGCGCAGCGCGCGCGGCCTTTGCGGCGTCGACGTCCATCCGGGCGGCGAACCAGCCGGCCATGACGGAGAGCCGGCCGATCCGATCCCACATGGTGCCGAGCTTCTGGTGGTACACCATGTTCTCCATGCGGCTTCGACGGGCCTCCAGCGGGGACTTGCGGTCCTCGTCCCAGAAGAACCGGGCGTCGGAGAGGCGCGCCGAGAGCACGCGCTGGTTCCCGGCCAGGGCCGCGGGCGGGCTCTTCAGTTTCGTGCCCAGCGCGGTGGCGAAGCGCGGCGCGAGCCGTCCCCCGCTGCGGAAGGCGAAGTAGCGCTGGTGCTTGCGCATGGCGCTGAGGATGACGCTCTCGGGCACGACCAGGAAGTCGGGGTCGAAGTGGCCCACGACCAGCGTGGGGTGCTCCACCAGGCACACGACCTCGTCGAGCAGCTCCTCGTCGCGGATCCACTCGAGGCCCTCGCGGGCGCAGGCGGCCTCGATCTCCTCCAGGATCAGTTCACGGCGGCGCCGGGAATCGACGATGACGCTGTGGCCGGCCAGCAGGTCCTCGTAGTCCCGGGCGTGGGCCAGCTCCCCGCCTTCGGGCGAGACGAAGCGGTGGCCTCCCACGTGGCGGCCGGAGACCAGGCCATGGGACTCGAACGGCACGACCCGGTCGCCGAACACCGCGGCGATGCCGCGCAGCGGGCGGGAGAACGTGTAGGTGTGGTCCGCCCACCGCATGCTCTTGGAGAACGGCAGCCGGGCGATCCACTGCGGCAGGATGCGCGACAGGACCTGCTCCGAGGGGCCGCCCTTCTCCCGCAGCCAGGCCGCCAGGCACTCCTTGCCGCCCTTGTCGACGCGATGGGTCTGGTCGAGGCCGCAGCCGGCCTTGCGCAGGAAGCTCTCCCCGGCCTTGGTCAACTGGCCGTCGGACGAAAAGGCCACCGCAACCGGCGGGCCGACCAGCTCGGTCTCCAGGTCCTCCTGCATGGACTCGATGCCCTCGCCCACGAGGGTGAGCCGGCGCGGCGTGGTGTGGGAACTGAGGGACTCGAACCCGACGCGCTCGGCGTCGAGCAGGGTCAGGAAGAGGCCTGGGGCCTCCTCGGAGAACCGCCGCTGCTCGGCGACGGGGATCTCCTCGCATAAAAGCTCCACGATCAGTCGTTCAGACATGGGACACCCCCTTGAGCAGCGGATGCCCGAGCTCCTCGCGCTGCTTCACGTAGGCGGCCGCCGCCCGCCGGGCCATGGTCCGCACCCGCAGGATGAAGCGCTGCCGCTCGGTCACCGACAGGGCGCCGCGCGCGTCGAGGACGTTGAACAGGTGGGAGCAGCGCAGGGCCGCCTCGTACCCGGGCAGGACGCAGCCGGCCTCGATGGCGGCGGCGCTCTCGGCCTCGTACCGGTCGAACAGGTTCAGGTGCATGGCGCAGTCGGCCACCTCGAAGTTGTACTTGCTCAACTCGCGTTCGTCCTGCTGGTGCACCTGCCCGTAGGTCACGCCGGGCGCCCATTGCAGATCGTACACGTTGTCGACGTTCTGCAGGAACATCGCGATGCGCTCGAGGCCATAGGTCAGTTCGACAGCCACCGGATTGCAGTCAAAGCCGCCGACCTGCTGGAAGTACGTGAACTGCGTGACCTCCATCCCGTCGGCCCACACCTCCCAGCCGAGGCCCCAGGCGCCCAGGGTCGGGCTCTCCCAGTCGTCCTCGACGAAGCGGATGTCGTGCTCGAGGGGATCGATGCCCAGCCGGCGGAGGCTGTCCAGGTACAGTTCCTGGGCGTTCTCCGGGCTCGGCTTGAGGACCACCTGAAACTGGTAATACCGGCCCAGGCGGTTCGGGTTCTCTCCGTAGCGACCGTCGCCGGGACGGCGCGAGGGCTCGACGTAGGCGACCTTCCAGGGCTCGGGACCCAGCGCCCGCAGGAAGGTGGCGGGATTGAACGTGCCGGCCCCCGTCTCGATGTCATAAGGCTGCCAGAGAATGCAGCCCTGCTCGGACCAGTACCGGATCAACTCCAGGATGACGTTTTGAAACAGCACGCGACCTCCTTGACCATGCGTGTGGGCCAGGGCGCCGGACGCCCGACGCAGGCGGAATTTCTCCCATATAATGAATAGAAACTCAAGCTGAGTTTCACCCCCACGTGCTTATACTATGTACCATGACAATTCCGAACCGGGATTCGTGAAAAAAGTTCATTGACGTTTTGTTAGAAACGTCTATCATCCTTCCAGTTCATCCCTGTTCCACCTCACAGAAGGAGATCGTCAATGAAAATCTTGAATTTCAAAGCAATCGCCCTGATGGCTACCCTGCTGGCCTTCGGCTTCACGGCCTGCGGCAAGAAGGACAAGAAGGACGACGCCAAGCCCGCCGACATGGGCGCGGACCAAGGCGGCGACATGGGCACCGAGAAGCCCAAGCCCGTCGAGCCCGAGAAACCCAAGGTGACCATCGACGAGGACCTCATGAAGTCCCTCAAGGCCATCGTCGCCGACTGCGAGTTCTCCGACGGCAGCACCTACATCGGCAAGTGCAAGGGCAAGCTCAACGAGGAGCTGGTCACCAAGGTCAAGGAGCGCAAGGAGAAGAAGTTCGAGGACACCCTGGACACGCTGGCCGTGGCCCTGGCCGACCCGGACCGCAAGCTCCAGATCGTCACCGCCGACTTCATCTCGGCCTTCGGGTATTCCATCACCAACGAGGGTGAGAACGCCATGAAGTTCAACAAGGAGGCCGCCACGCGCTTCTTGGCCGCCGTCTCCGCGGTCAAGGACGAGGGCCTGCTCAACCGCATGGCCATCACGCTGACCCACGTCGCGATGCTCAACGAGCTGGACACGGGCCTGTTCGCCCTGGCCGACGCCAAGGGCAAGTACACGCAGAAGTACATCATCGCCAACGCCATG
>PHBF01000115.1 GCA_002841905.1 Deltaproteobacteria bacterium HGW-Deltaproteobacteria-17 | reverse complement strand
CCTTCTCGAAGTTCACGATCTGGATGCCGTTGTACTGCGAGGAGGAGGTCGTGATGCCCACCCAGACGATGTAGGGCTTGGTGTAGTGGGCGAACCGGATGCGCACGTTGGGGTCGTTGGTCTCCATGGTCACCGGGTTCTCGGTGCGCGGGTTCCAGGCGCCGTCGCCGTTGCGCTCGAAGAAACTCACGGTCCCCTGTCCGTTGCGCGCCACAGCCGTGAGCACGCCGTCGGGGTTGGTCACGAAATAGGACAGGCTCCAGCCCGGATGATCCACGAGCGGGATGGGGGAGAAGCCCGCGCCGTGCTCGTAGATGAAGCTGTTCTTGCCAGCGGAGAAGAAGCAGCGCCTGGTGCCGGGCACGCACTCCAGGGACATGCCCATGACGTTGGAGCTGACCAGGTCGTCGGCGGTGTACTGCTGCATGTCGCTCTCGGTGTAGCGCGTGACGCCCAGCGTCTCGGTGCCGACCCAGAGGTTGCCGCCGGTGCGGTACACGGACGTGATCCGCATGGGCAGCGGCTTGGAGAACGGCACGGCGTCCAGGCAGGGCGCCTTGCGGGTGCGGTTGATGAACGAGTTCTTCCCGGGTTCCAGGCAGGGCACCACCGAGGCGATGGTGGAGCCGAAGCTCATGAGCGGGTTCCCGCCGTAGCGCTGGATCCAGCCGACCCTGGCCGGGGCATCGTAGATGTAGGACTTCCCGCCGCGCAGGAGCATGAACATGGGGGCGTTGTCCGAGGACAGGCCGGCGACCCACACGTCGTCCCCCTCCATGTCGATGGCGGTGACCTCCAGCAGGGGCGAGGGCTTCGGCGTGCAGGTGCCGTTCTCGCAGAAGAACAGGCCGTTGGCCTTGGTGCCCAGCCAGACGCCGCTCTCGGCGTTGGGCTTGAGCGCGGTGACATGGGCCTTGGAGGAGTACACCACCCAGCGGCCAAACACGTAGAAGGCCAGCCCCCTGGTGGTCCCGGCCCACACCGCGTCGCCGGAGACGGTGGCCGCCAGCGCGGTGGGCTCTCCCTCCACGGGGAGGGTCCGGTTCTGCCAGGACCCGTTGGTCCAGGAGGACAGCCCCTTGCCGGTGGCCGCCCACACGGAGCCCGACGTGCTGATGGTCAGGGCCTTGACGTTGTCGTCGGGGAGGCCGTCACGGGAGGTGATGACCTGATAGCGATTGCCCTCGAGGGACCATTGCTGCAACCCCTGGTTCGTACCGGCCCACAGATAGTCTTCCGTGACCAGCAGGCAGGTGATCTTGCGGGACTGGCTGTAATACAGCGCCTGGCCCCAGGGCATCGACACCGAGCTCACCATGTTGGGCTTCAACTTCAGCGGGGTCGGCGTCTTGGAGCAACCGGGGAGTAAAAACACAAGGAGGGAAAGAAATATTTGCAGTTTCTTCATCACAAAATCCATCTCCGGCGCAGCCTCCGGGTCCGCCCCTTAAAACATAGAAGAAGGCTTTCCGTCAACCCTGGTTTCATCTATTTCGCGCGCGATAGGTTGAGTCTCGGACCAAAGACGAGAGGCAGGCGGCGGTCCCCGTCCAGGACAAAGAGGGTGGTGCGCAGACCAAACATTTCTGAATCTGCCAGAAAGAGCACGCACCCGGAGGAGGCCGGTAGCAAATACCTGTGATTGGCGGCGCCCTCCGACCGAAGCCGGACGATCTCCAGTTCAAGCACGCCGTCCACGGGGGATTCCCCCGGGGCGGACAGGTCCACACGGACCTCGAGGCCCGTGACGGCCGTCTCCAGGCCTCCGGTTGCACGCGGGGCCCCGACCTCGAAAAGCACCGGCGGGCCGTCCTCGACGTCCTCGGGCTCGATGATGTAGGCGTCCCCTCCCCGGAGGGCCTCCACCGGCAGCCCCTTGGCCCTGTACAAATCGAGCATCAGCTGATGATCGTATGCGCTTGAACGAACGATGCGCGTGTACCGCACCTCGCGCTCCTCCACGTCGGGGACCTGCCCGGGCATCGCGCCAAGGTGGGTGGTCAGATCAAGGATGTCCATGGGATCCTCCGAAGTACGCCGCGACCTGCGCGACGTCCAGGTGCACCTGCCGGATCAACGCCGCCTGGGACCCGAACCGGATCTGCCGACGCAGGAAGCGGTGCAGACAGACCGAGATCGGGTGACCGTAGACATCGCCGTCGAAGTCCAGGAGATGGGCCTCCAGCGCCAGCGGCAGGTCGTCTCCCAGGGTCTCGCGGCGCCCGATGGAGAAGGCGCAGGCCACGGGCTGGGTGCCCACCCGTGCGGTGGCCGCGTAGACGCCGTCGGCCGGGATCCACTGCTCCGTGCGGAGGTTGGCGGTGGGAAAGCCCAGCTTCCGTCCCCAGCCGAAACCCTGCTCGACCTCGCCGT
The DNA here is from genome assembly GCA_002841905.1 of Deltaproteobacteria bacterium HGW-Deltaproteobacteria-17. Classification (GTDB taxonomy): domain Bacteria; phylum Myxococcota_A; class Polyangia; order HGW-17; family HGW-17; genus HGW-17. The sequence continues at coordinate 5,630 of PHBF01000115.1, read as the reverse complement.
GCAGGGTGTACGGCCCGCCGAGCATGGCGTTGGCCGTCTCGAGATCGCCCGCGGAGAGCGCCTCGCGGATGGTCCGGCTGTGCACCGGGCGCCCGCCGATGGACTCCAGCGGAAGCACGTGCAGCCGGGCGCCGAAGCGGCCCAGGCAGGCCTCCAGCAGGGCGATGTCCCCCTCGCGACCCGTGCCGAAGTGGAAGTCCTCGCCCACGGCCACGTTGGAGACCCGAAGGGCGCCGACCAGGGCGGCGGCGAAGGACTCCGCGGGCATGCGGGCGAACTCGGCCGAGAACGGCAGGTTGGCCACCCCGTCGGCGCCGGCCTCGAACAGGCGGACCAGCTTCCAGACCTCGGGGGCCAGCGGCCGGTAGTCGAACTTGTGGAAGAAGGCCGCCGGGTGCGGCGTGAAGGTGACCGCGACGACCCTGCGTCCGATGCCCCTGGCGAACGAGAACAACTTGCGATGACCGATGTGGACGCCGTCGAAGTTGCCGATCACGGCCGTGTCCGGTGCGAGCTCACGCCCGGCGTCGTCCAGCGTTGAAAAGACAGGGGGAGAAAGGGACCGGTCTAGCTGCAACCTGACGTGGCTCCACAGTTGACACACTTGTAGCATGCGCCGTTGCGCACCATCACGAAGCCGCAGTCCGAGCACACGGGGGCGTCGGAGGAGACGACATAGCCGTCGGTGGGTTCTGTTCCGGCCCCCGGAGCGGCCACCGGCGTCGGCGCGACCTCGCGGGAAGGCAGTTCACCGGTGAACAACTGGCGGATGCGCTCGTTGTATCCGTGGGGATGGTGGATCGACAGCCAGCGGAACAGGTAGTCCAGCAGCGAGGAGGCCATCGGGATCGAGGCGTTGGAGGTGATGCCCGACGGCTCGAAGCGTGTGTGCATGAACTTCTCGCAGAACAGTTGCAGGGGCACTCCGTGCTGCAGCGCCACGCTGATGCTGATCGCGAACGCGTCCATGAGGCCGGAGATGGTCGACCCCTCCTTGGCCATCGCGATGAACACCTCGCCCGGGGTCCCGTCGTTGTAGTATCCGACGGTGACGTAGCCCTCATGGCCGCCGACCTCGAACTTGTGGGTCAGGGAGTACCGCTCCGCGGACAGCCGCTTGCGCTGCAACTGCGGCTTCTCGGGGCCCGGCGCACCCACGGCCTGGCCGGCGGCGGCCTCCGATTTGGGCGGCGCGGTGGACAGGGGCGCGGTGCCCTTGCTGCCCTCGCGGTACAGGGCGATGCTCTTGAGGCCCTTTTTCCACGCATCCATGTAGATATCGGCGATCTCGGCGACGTCGGTGTTGGCCGGCACGTTCACCGTCTTGGAGATGGCCCCCGAGAGGAACGGCTGCACGGCCGCCATCATGTCGATGTGTCCGCGGAAGTGCACGGTGCGGGTGCCCTGCGCCGGCCGCAGCGCGGCATCGAACACCGGCAGGTGCTCCTCGCGCAGGTACGGGGCCCCCTCCATGCCGCCGGTCTTCTGCAGGTGCTCCATGATCGCCGCGTTCTGCTCCTCGGAGTAGCCGAGGAAGGTCAGCGCCTGCGGCACCGACGAACTGACCATGCGCAGGCTGCCTCCGCCCACGAGCTGCTTGTACATCACCAGGGCCACCAGCGGCTCGATGCCGGTGGAGTCGGAGTCCATCATGAAACCGATGGTGCCCGTGGGGGCCAGCAGGGTCACCTGGGCGTTGCGGATGCCCGTCTCCCCTGCGGCGCGGACCACCTCGGTCCACACGCGATCCGAGGCCTCTCCCAGCGCGCCCGTGCGCGGCATGCGGGCCAGCTTGGCGGCCTCCTGGGCGTGCAGCCCGAGCACGCGCTGCACGGCCTCACCGTTGCCCTCGTAGCCCTCGAAGACGCCGCGGGCCGAGGCCAGGCGCGCCGAATGCAGGAACGAGGTCGCGGTCATGAAGGAGGTGATGTGCGCGGCCAGGTTGCGACCCTCGTCGCTGTCATACGGCAGGCCCAGCGTCATCAGCAGGCCCCCGAGGTTGGTGTAGCCGAGTCCCAGTGGACGGAACTTGCGGCTGTTGGCGCCGATGCGGTCGGTCGGATACGACGCGCGATCCACGATGATGTCCATGGCGGTGATGAACACCTCCACGGCGCGCTGGAACCGGTCGCAGTCGAAGGTGCCGTCGGCGGACTGGAACTTCAGCAGGTTCAGGGAGGCCAGGTTGCAGGCGCTCTCGTCGAGGAACATGAACTCCGAGCACGGGTTGCTCGCGTTGATCGCGCCGTGCGAGGGACAGGTGTGCATGCGGTTGACGGTGTCATGGAACTGCAGCCCGGGGTCGCCGCAGCGGTGGGCGGCCGTGGAGATCTGCCGCCAGATCTCGCGCGCCGGCATCTCGAGGAGCACCTCGCCGTTGGTCACCGCCCGAAGCCCCCAGATCGCGTCGTCCTCGACGGCCTGCATGAAGTCGTCGGTCACGCGGATGCTGTGGTTGGCGTTCTGGAAGAACACCGAGGCGTAGGCGTCCCCGTCGAAGGAGCCGTCGTAGCCCTCGCGAACCAGCGCCAGCGCCTTGTCCTCCTCGGTGATCTTGCTTCGGATGAACTCCACCACGTCGGGATGATCGACGTTGAGGATGACCATCTTCGCGGCGCGGCGTGTCTTGCCGCCGCTCTTGATCACGCCCGCGAAGGCGTCGAAGCCCTTCATGAAACTGACGGGGCCCGACGCGCGTCCTCCACCGGAGAGCTCCTCCTTGGAGGAACGCACGGCCGAAAAGTTCATGCCCGAGCCCGAGCCGCCCTTGAAGATCATGGCCTCGGTGCGGGCCAGCTCCAGGATCGACTGCAGGCTGTCCTCCACCTTCAGGATGAAGCACGCCGAACACTGGGGATGCGGATCCACGCCGACGTTGAACCACACGGGGCTGTTGAACGCGCCGACCTGGTGCAGGATCAGATGGCACAGTTCATACTCGAAGACCTTCGCGTTCTGCGCGTCGAAGTAGCCATCCTCGAGTCCCCACTTCGCGATGGTGGTCACCACCCGCTGGATCAGATCGTCGATGCCCTTTTCGCGGCGCTCGGAGCTCATCTTGCCGCGGAAATACTTCTGGGCGGCGATGGTGTAGGCCGTCTCGGACCACGTCGAGGGCACGCGGATGTCCTTCTGCGAAAACACCGGCGTCTGGTCGCGGCCGAGGATGACGGCGTCGCGGCTCTCCCAGGTGACGGCGTCGAACGGATGCACGTCCGGTGAACTGAAGACATGGGAGAAAACAAGTTTGCTGTTGGACATGGCCGCCTCCTAGGGGATGCTCCCGATTCGGGAAACGCTTGTGTGTAAATCAAATGCGAGGGGAACAAAACCCCCTTCTCGAAAATGCCCGCCGCAGCGACGGGAAAATGTATTTACAGATCGCCCCGCCCAAAACGGTTATGGTTTCCGTGAACCTTGCACACCTGCAACGATGACCTGCAACCACTTGAAATAAAAAAGGAAATCGGCGGTTTGAAATGCGCGGGCAGGATCGGTGGGCCAGGCCGCCCAAGGTACACTTGATCTTCCCGGGCGTGTGAAATACAAGATGAACCTTGTCCGCGCCGGGGTGATCGCCCGCAGGGACCGGGAGGGGACCTCATGAAATGGGTCTGCACAAACTGTGGAAACCACTTTGAGAGCAATGAAGCCGGCGTCCGCTGTCCGGAGTGTCTTCGCCGCAACGGGATCATCCTGGAGGAAGAGGGAAAGTCGCCCGGAGGGCCTGAATCTTCCGGCTCGGGGAAGCCCTCACGCCGCATGGCGTTGATCATGGCCCTCGGCGGTGCCCTGGTCGCGATGGCCGTGGCCGTGATCGTGCTGATGCTGGCGAGCCCGACGACCCGGTCGTCCTCCAGGTACGCGTCGGCGCCCGACGACTTCGCCACGGTCGCCGCGCGGGCCAGGGAGGCCGGCGGCCTGGATCTGACGGCCGATGAGGACCCCTTCTCCGCGCCCGCCGCGGTGGGGGATCTCCTCAAGAAGTGGGGCGGCTCGGCTGACGCGGTGTTCGTGAAGCTGGAGGAGACGGCTCGGCCGCTGGTCAACCTCGGACTCCCGCAGGGCCCGTTCCTGACGCCCCAGGCCCTTGCCACCGCGCTGCTCAAGGACCAGCCGGCCAGGGCCACGCCGCTGGAGTGGGCCCTGCTCGGACACGCCCTGGCGGTGCGCCTGAACCAGCCCGCGGCGATCTCCCTGCTGCGGGTCCCCGTGGGCTTGACGGCCCACCCGTGGGGCCTGGGCCTGTATGCCACCGCCCTGCACGGAAACGGGTTCGACAAGCCGGCGACCAGGCTCCTGCCGTTCGGCGTCGGGGCCGGCACGACGGAGGCACGGCAACTGTCGGGGCCCGAGGTGCTCGCCGCCGTCCTGTCGCAGACGGCCCTGGGGCGCGTGTCGTGCGTTCAACGGCCGCTCGAACTGATCCTGCCGCGGGACAAGCCACGCGCGGCCTCCGACGACGACGCCCGCTTCGCCTCCCAACGGCTGCAGGCCGCCGCCCACCTCGCCCCGGATTTGTCGGTGGTCAAGGCCGCCGCGGTCTGGGGGCACGTGTGCCTCGGGATGCACCGCAAGGCGCGAGGACTGGCCGACGGGCTCGTCTCCGAATTCGAGATGCTGCAGCAGAAGGCCACGGGGGGCCCCTTTTCCCATGAACAGGACCTGCGCCGACTGGCCGGGTTCTCCGCGCTGATCCAGTTCGTCGACGGCGCCCCCACGGGTGCCGTGGAGACGCTGGAGAAGGCAGACGCCGAGTTCACACCCCTGGCGATCCCGGCGGCCATCGGCGCCCAGAACACGGAGAAGCTCAAGGCCGCCCTCGCCGCCCTGCCCGCCTCGGACCTGCCCGAGATCCGGTATCTGCGTCTGGTCGGCACCCTGATGGTGCGGGACAAGGCGGCGATGCAGGCGGTGCTGCCCGACGCCCGCGCCCTTTCGGCGGCCTATCCCGGGGCGAAGTGGGCCCTCCAGATGCTGTTCACGCTGCTCATGGCCACCGACGGCTTCGACGAGGCCCGGTCGCTGATCCCGACGATCATCTCGGGCGCCCCCAATGCCGGCGATCTGACCAAGGACCTGCGCAATCTGATCGATCAGGCCGAGGCCCGCGCCAAAGCCGACGCCGAACCTGAAAAGGCGGCCGCAGAGAGCGCCGCGACGACCGTCACCGCGCCGGTGAAGCAGGATCCGATGAAATAGTGAAGAACCCTGGTCAGACTGGTCGGACTGGTCAGACCGCCATGCGGCCGAGCAGCGATCGCAAATCCTCAGGCAGCGGGGCCTCCACGCAAATCCGCTCCCCCGTGACGGGGTGGGTCAGCCGCAGGCTCGCCGCGTGCAGCGCCGGCCGGTCGATCAACGATTCGTCCGCCTTTCCGTAGAGCCAGTCGCCCGCCAGGGGGCAGCCGATGGCGGCCAGGTGCACCCGGATCTGATGGGTGCGTCCGGTGCGCGGCGTGACCCGGAGCAGGCTCAGCCCCGCGGCCGAAGCGAGCGTCTCGTATTCCGTTCGCGAGGGCGCGCCGTCGGGCGAGACCAGGCGCTTCGAACTGTGGCCCGGCTCCCGGACGATACCCAGCACCACGGCACCGGAGCGCGGCTCGGGCGTGCCCGTGACGACGGCCAGG
>PHBF01000114.1 GCA_002841905.1 Deltaproteobacteria bacterium HGW-Deltaproteobacteria-17 | reverse complement strand
GGCCGCCGAAAAGACCGCCGACAAGACCGTGGTGCCTCCCAAGGCCGCCGAAAAGACCGCCGACAAGACCGTGGTGCCTCCCAAGGCCGCCGAAAAGCCGGCCGACAAGGCTGCGTCACCCAAGAACCCAGAAAAAAATGGCCAAAGACCCGCAAAGACGGATGGGTCTGGCTCCAGAAACACGCCACACCAGCCCTCCCAGGGTCGGAGTCCCCAGAGGACCGCTGCCAGTCAGGCTGCGAATTCCCAGAAACCGGCCGCAGGTGCCCAGCAACCCCAACCAGGGGCTCAGCCACCGAACTCGGGCCACGCTAGGAAGTCCCGTCCCCGGCGGCGTCCTCGACACAGCCCGGAAAAATCACGTCACTGAGCCGGGCTTCGAGTTGTTCGCCCAGGGCCGGTGCCATCCGCAGTGCCTCAACCGACCGTTCCCGCCCCTGGCCGAGCCGATCCCCGTCCAATGAATACCAGGAGCCCGATTTCGCGATCAGGCCCGTCTCCACGCCCAGATCGAACAGTTCATGCACTCGGGAGATGCCGCGGTCGAACCACAGTTCGAGCTCAGCGACAGAGAAGGGAGGGGCCACCTTGTTCTTGACGACCTTCACCTTGATCTTGTTTCCCAGGATGTTCTCTCCTTCCTTCACATGACCGATCCGGCGGATGTCCATGCGGACCGAACTGAAGAACTTGAGGGCCTGACCGCCCGGCGTCGTCTCGGGAGATCCGAACATCACGCCGATCTTCATGCGAATCTGATTGATGAAGATCACGATCGTGCGGCTCTTCGAGCAGTGCGCGGTGATCTTCCTCAGCGCCTTGCTCATCAGGCGCGCCTGCAGCCCGACCTGCATGTCGGTCATCTCACCTTCGATCTCGGCCTTGGGCACCAGCGCCGCCACGGAATCCACGATGATCAGATCGGCGGATCCCTCGGACACGAGGATGTCCACGACCTCGAGCGCCTGTTCTCCATAGTCGGGCTGGGAGATCATGAGGTTGGCCGTGTCCACACCCAGCTTTTCGGCATATCCCAGGTCCAGGGCATGCTCCGCATCGATGAACGCACAGAGCCCGCCGCGCTTCTGGGCCTGGGCCACGACCGAAAGCGCCAGGGACGTCTTGCCCGTGCTCTCGGGTCCGAAAATCTCCACCACACGCCCCCGGGGCAGCCCTCCCACACCCAGCGCCCGGTCCAGGGCATAGGAACCGGTGGAGATCACCTCGACGGCTTCCCGACCCCGCCCGTCAAAGGTCATCAGGGCTCCAGATCCGACCCGCTTCTCCACCTCTCCGATGGCACGACGCATCCTTTCCTGAACTGGGTTTTCCGACAGTTTTGGTATTGAAATCATCTCGTTTCCTCCTGATTGCGGTTGATTTTTTCCGTGGCCCATTCCTGCCAGGGCCTGGCCAGTCCGTGCAGCACATGTAGCTGGGTTCGCAACACCGGTTCAGGTCCTGCGACCGATGAAACTGACGGATCCTGCGCAGCATCCGTGGAACTCCCGGACCACGTCACGTCCGGGCGCCAAGAAGGCCCAGGGGGGTCGTCCGAGAGAGCATCAGCGCCCACGAGCAGGCGCATGAGCGTCCACATGCGCCGCGCCTCGGCACGCTGGATCAGCCCCCGGCTCGCACCCCATCGAAGCACGCGGGCCAGATCCGGCATCGCCCACGATACGCGGTTCAGGCAGGACCAGACCGCCCCGCGTGCCAGCGTCCCGTACAGTCGCATCGGATGACGCTGGTTGCGGGTCTCCACCTTGACGAGCATTTCTGTGATCAATGGCAGGACTTCCATGCTTCCTCCTCTGCTGAGGATGATTCGCAAGCCGCGTGCCAGTCAGAAAATCATTGTTTTTATTACATATTCATACAATCTCACCCACCACATGCCGACGCGGATTCACCGCAGGCGGTCAGGGTCGGCCAGTTCAGGTCAGATCTGAGCCCCGGGAATGGGGGGATCATCGTTTCTTGGGAGGAACACCCGGGTTCACGACCGGCAGGTCGGGCCGGCTGTGATCGGGATAACTGTAGTCCGGATAGGAATTCGTGTTCTGGTAGTATGGATTGGGATAGGAGTGCCACTGTCCGTCATCACCATAGTAGCCCTGCGCCTGCGGCTGGTCGTACGGATACCATTGCCCGTCCTCGCCGTAGTAGCCCTGCACCTGCTGCTGCTGGGCATACGGATACCAGCGTCCATCCTCGCCGTAGTAGCCCTGCGCCTGCTGCTGCTGGGTGTACGGATACCACTGCCCGTCTTCGCCGTAGTAGCCCTGCGCCTGCGGCTGCTGGGTGTACGGATACCACTGCCCGTCTTCGCCGTAATAGCCCTGCACCTGCTGCTGCTGGGCATACGGATACCACTGGCCGTCCTCGCCATAGTAGCCCTGCGCCTGCGGCTGGGGCTGCTGTTGCTGGGGATAGGGATACCATTGACCATCCTCGCCGTAGTAGCCCTGCACCTGTGCAGAGGGAGCGCTGCTCCCGGGCCGGTAGGCCGCGGTCTCGTCGACAAAACTCTCCTCTGGTGGCATGGAGGGTTCCTGGATGAACGAATTGTTCTGGGCAGACAACTCTCCGTAGGGTGACACGTAGGAGGGATACTCCGGTTGTTCCACGGGAGCATATCCGCCGGAGGGAATTCCCGTCGCCCGCGGGTTGAAGGGCTGTTCCGGGCCCGGGTATCCGCTGTTGGACGGCGCGCCCGTCGCCCGCGGGTTGAAGGGCTGTTCCGGGCCCGGGTACCCGCTGTTGGACGGCGCGCCCGTCGCCCGCGGGTTGAAGGGCTGTTCCGGGCCCGGGTACCCGTTGTTGGACGGCGCGCCCGTCGCCCGCGGGTTGAACGACCCGGCGGCGGGTCGGTCCTCGTATGGATACTGGTTTTCCTGGGGATACTGGTTTTCCTGGGTGTACGTGGGATACTCGACGGACTGGCGGTTGGCCTCCCGTCGAGGGGCGTCGAGATCGAGGGAACCGGAGAAACTGGGAGCCACGACCTCCTGGTGCTTCACCTGCGGAGTCTTGGCGGATCCTCCCGAAGCCCCCCCCCGGGAGACGGCGGGCTTCTTCTGCGGGACGCGCGAGACCACCGTGCGATCCTCCTGGGATTCCTCGTCCTCCTCGTCCTCTTCCTCGATCTCCTCGAGATCCTCCATGACCAGGTCGCCGGCATCGATCTCCTCGGCCTCCTCGAGGCGCTTCTTGCCCAGATCGGTCACGGAGGGGTACTTCAGGAAGTCTTCCTTCTTGATGTCGGCGTACTTGCTGCGCTTCTCCTGCTCGGCCTCGGCTTCCTTCGGGAAGTTCTCCCGGAGAAACTTCTCCAGGCTGGTGGTGTTCCAGAAGTTGCGCGTCTTGAAGGCAGCCTGGTTGATGTCCTGGGCGAACTCCTCGGCCGTCTGGTAGCGTTTCTCGCGATCGTGGGCCAGCGCCTTCATCACGACATCACATATTTCGTCGGGCAGATCGCTCCGGATTTCCCGGATGTCCGGATAATCTCCGTTCATGATCTTGCGCAGGTTGTCCAGTTCGTTGGGCTCGGAGAAAAGGATGCGCCCGGCGAGAAGCTCCCACAGCCCAACTCCCAGGGAGAAGATGTCCGAACGGCCGTCCAGCATCTTCCCCTGCAGTTGCTCCGGAGTCATGTAGCCGAACTTGCCCTTGACGATGCCTGCCTGGGTCTTGGTCTCACGCTGGGCCGCCTTGGCAATGCCGAAGTCGATCAACTTCACCGCCCCTTCGATCGAGACCAGGATGTTGGCCGGCGTCACGTCACGGTGGACGATGCCCAGAGGACGACCGTCCCGGTCGGGCAGCGCGTGGGCATAGTCGAGCCCCTCGCAGACCCGCGCGATGATGTGGAGGGCGGCCCCGGCCGGAACCTGCTTTTTCTGATCCCAGAAGGTCTTGGCCAGGTGTTTGAGCGAGAAGCCGGGGATGTATTCCATGACCTGATACAGGTGTTCCCCGAAGTCGTCGCTGATCTTTCCGAAGTCGAAGACCTGGCAGATGTTGGCGTGCTGCAGGCGCGCGGCGATCTTCGCCTCGTCGATGAACATGGTGACGAAATTCTCGTCCTCACTGATGTGCGGCAGGATCGTCTTGATCGCGACGGTCTTCTGGAATCCCTCGACGCCGAAGGACTTCGCCAGGCACACCTCGGCCATACCCCCTGTGCTGATTCGCTCCAGCAGCAGGTAGTCACCGAACCGGACGGGAAAGACATTATTTGTTATACAACACCTCAATCCGGAAAGAACAGCAAAACGCCCGTTGCCGTCATCCATCGGAAACGGGTCAAACAATGGAAGTCTGAAAATACAGCTTCCGATCAAAAGGGTGTAACCAAGATCACCATTGAATGCAATCGGAAAAAGCAGCCTCCATCGGGGTTCATTTGTGCTAATATACCCTTCCGCGGTCGGTCCGGGAGACACCGCAATGAGGTTTCATGCGCTGGATCATTGCCCTGTTCATGGCTTTTTTCTTCCTGCTCTTCGGCTGCGACCAGGGTTCGAACCCTGCCGAGGACGTCCTGGGTGACGCCGGGACAGACGTCGATGCCGATATTATTGAACAGAATAATCTCAATAATTTTATCTATCCGGTCTCCATGAATCTGACAGAGGTGGACCGGTTCGTCATTGCGCAGGACTTCGGGCACCTGGCCTTCCCCGATGTGGCGCCGCTGGCCGACGGCCGGCTCCTGCTGGTCTATCGCCAGGGCGATTCCCATGTCGATGCCACCGGACGGATCATGAAGCAGTTCGGCACCGCCGACGGGACGATCTGGTCCACCCCCGAGGTCCTGCTCGACGTGCCCGGCATCGACGACCGGGATCCCTCCATCACCCGCCTGGGTGATGGTCGACTTCAGGTGACCTGGTTCCAATACCGCGGTCAGCCATTCGGCGCCGATACGGTCTATCTCCACGAGACCTTCCGCGCCGAGAGCCTCGACGAGGGGGAGACCTGGAGTGATCCGGTGCAGGTCACTCCAGGCACCATGACCTTGGCGGCCGGAGCTGGTCTCAACGCCGAGGGTCGCTGGGTGGACAGCCAAGGAGAGCTGGTGATCGTGCACGCCTCCTCGGCACCGATGGTGGAGCATGGGGACGAATGGATCCTGCCCAACTATGGCGGCAACGCGCTCAACCTGAACAACATCGCCGGCTGCCTTCGCTCCGAGATCTCCCTGTTCACCAGCTCCGATCAGGGTCAGACCTGGGAGGAGCACACCGTGCTCCCCGGCGCAGTACCCTCGGTGTGGCTCCAGGAGCCGTCGCTGCTGATCACGCGCTCCGGTCGGCGGCTGCTTCAGGTCCGCACGGCCTACGGCACCACGCCCTCCACACCGGGTGATTTGGCCCAGTCGGTCTCCGAGGATCAGGGCACCACCTGGAGCCCCTGGCAGCCGTTTTCGTTCGTCGGTCACGCCCCGGACCTGTTCCAGACCTCCCACGGTGTCGTGCTCTCGGCCTTCCGTGAGATCAACGACGCGTTCACGCAGGAGTGGGTGTCCCTGATGCATTCCGTCGACGAGGGGATCACCTGGACCGCGCCGCTGCGCATCGCCGACTGCGGCGCGATCGAGTGCGGCTACCCCTCCTTCGCCGAGCTGGACGGCTCCCGGCTGCTGGTGGTCTACTACGGCCCCGGAGGCACCACGATCGAGGGCGTGATCTACGAAATGCAGCCCGTGTACGAGGCCCGATGACTCCATGAACCTGCGTCTGTTCTTCTTTCTGACCTTCGTGGCCTTCAGCGGATGCTCGCCGCTGCCCTGGCGCGGCGCGGACAGCGAGCCACCGGGCTTCTCACTGACGCCCCGCCACACGACCATCCGTCCGGGAACCGTGCTCACGCTGCCGGAGGCGATCCGAATCGCCCGCGCGGGCAACCCGCAGGCCGTCGCGGCACGCTATCTCGAACAGCAGGCGGAGGCGGTCCGTATGCAGGCCCTCTCGCCGGCGCTGCCCCAACTGAAATTGAGTGGACGGGCCGCCCGCTACCGTGATCCGCAGCGCGTGGCCTCACCGAGCTCGACCAACCCGACGGCCACCAGTGTCAGTTCCGAAGATCTGGGCACCTGGGACGCGGTGGTGACGCTCAACCTCTTCGCCGGCGGACGCGACGTATGGAACTTCCGCATGGCCCAGGATCTGGTCGGGGCCGCCAGACTCGACGCGCAGCAACTGGAACGCACCGTCACAACGCTCGTGATCGCCGCCTACTATCAGGCCGTCTGGCGACGGGCCGTGGCCGGAGCCCTGCGCGCCTCGGCCAGGGCGCTGGCTGCCGAGAAGGAGCGTATCTCTGCGCTCCAGGCCCAGGACAAGGCCTCGCTGCTGGACGTCACCCGCGTGCAGGTCCGCGCGGCCGAGGTGATGGACCAGGCCAGGGCCGAGGACGCCCAGGCCGAGTTGGCCATGCTCCAACTGTTCCACCTGCTGGGGCTCCAGCCGGTGCCCGTGAAGATGGAAGCGCCGGCCGGGGATCCCGTAGGTCCGGTTCCCTCCGACGACCAGCTCGTCTGGAAGGAAATCCTCGCCCGGCGGCCCGATTTGAAGGCCGCCCGCCTGCGCATCTCCTCCCAGCGGGCCAAGGTGACCAGCGTCCAGGCCGAGCTCTGGCCCACGCTCTCGCTGGCCGGTTCGTTCGGTCAGCGCGTCGACACCTCCGGCTGGCCCGTCGAGGACGGCCACTGGCGCAACTCCGGCTACCTCGGCCTGGAGATGGCCTGGTCCCCGTTCGAGGGTGGCCGCATCCACTATCTCGTCGAGCAGGAGAAGGCCGCCCTGCGGGTCATGGTCGAGAACCTGCGGGCCCTGGAGTTGTCCGCCGTGCTGGAGATCCGCACCACCCTGGCCCGGCTGCGCTCTGCGCGGGATCGCCTGGAGACCGCCCGCGAGTCGCTGGCGCTGGCGCGGACGAGCCTGGAGCTCGAGAAGAAGAAGATGGAGCTCGGACAGAGCACCTTCACCGACTTCCAGTTGATTGAATCCTCGTTCCTGGAGGCCCAGGTGCGGGTCCTCCAACTGACGGCCGAGGTCCGGATCACCTGGTACCAGTTCCGCCTGGCGACGGGAGATTTGTAGATGAAAAGCGCGTTGATGTATTTCCTTATTGCTCTTTCCATCTCGTGCTCGGGCCAGAAGAAGGATCCTGGCCGCCGTCGTCCTTCGCTCCCGGTGCGCACCTTGCAGGTCAACCCCACCACGTTCGTGCGGGTCCTGTCGCTCACGGGCGAGGTGGTCGCCCCCCGCACGATCACCCTCTCGGCCAACGTCGAAGGTTCCGTCGTCTGCTGCTTCTGGCGCGAGGGCGATCAGGTCACGGCCACCCAGGACGTGTTCACCATCGACCCCTCCATCTACCAGCGCGAGGTCGACATCGCCCGCCAGGGGTACTACGTGGCCGCCGCTCGTCATGCCGATGCTCAGGCCGGATTCAGGCCCGAGGAGGTGCGCAAGTTCGAGCAGGAGGTCCTCGCCGCCCGAGAGAAGCTCGATTTCGTGACCAAGGATCGCGACCGCGCCCGCAAGTTGGTCGAAGCCGGCAGCCTCTCCCGGGAGGTGCTCGAGAAGGCCGAGGTGGAGTTCGTCGCGGCCCGTTCCCGGCTGGAGACCGCGGAGAACCAACTGAAGATTGGACGCGAAGGCGCCACCAGGACCCAGCTGGCCGTGTCCCAGGCCGCCGAGCTCGAAGCCCACGCACGGCTGCAACTGGCGCGCAGCAGGTTCTCGGAGACCCGGATCACGGCACCGTTCGCCGGCACGATCACCCGGGTGCTGGCGCGCCCCGGCGACAACGCGGCCCCACGGATGCCGCTGCTGGAGCTGGCCGATCTCACCTCCATGGTCATCAGATTCTCGGTCCCGGAGCGTCAGTCCGCCTCCATCCGATTGAAACAGAAGATATGGGTCTCCCTGGACGCCTTCCCGGGGCGGGAATTGTCCGGCGAGGTCAACCGCATCCATCCCACCCTGGACCCCAGGTCCC